>JAKFUJ010000282.1 GCA_021732805.1 Betaproteobacteria bacterium
GGTCTACAGCCATCAGAAAAATCCGGTGTTCGACCGCGTGCTGCTGCACGGGCGCACGCGTTTCGTCAAACCGGTGTTGTTCTCGCGTCAGGACGGCATCCGCGCCGTGGTGAAGGCGATGCGCAGCGGACTGCCGTTTTATTATCTGCCGGACATGGATTTCGGCGAACGCGATTCGATTTTTGTGTCGTTTTTCGGCGTGCAGGCGGCGACTATTACCGGGCTCTCGCGCATGGCGCAACTGGCGCGGGCCGTGGTGCAGCCTGCCGTGACCACCCAGTTGCCGGGTGGAGAGGGGTATGTGCTGCGCTTTTATCCGGCGTGGGAAAATTTTCCGACTGGCGACCTCGTTGCCGATACCCGGCGCATGAATGCTTTTATTGAGGAACGTGTGCGCGAGAATCCGGAGCAGTATTACTGGCTGCACAAGCGCTTCAAGACAAGGCCGCCGGGGGAGGACAGGATTTATTAATTTACAGGATGGACAGGATAAGCAGGATAAACAAAGCACTCACGAAACGTATGCAACAGGCCTTTATCCTGTAAATCCTGTACATCCCTGTTAATACGATTTTAATTTAACAGGATGGACAGGATCAGCAGGATGAACCAAGCATTCACGAAAGACATGCAACAGGCCGTTATCCTGTAAATCCTGTACATCAATGTTAATGAGATTTTAAGCAATCGATATAATCACCGTACATGTTCAAGAATCCCGACGCAGAAGCGCGCTGCGCGCTGCTCAAAAAAACAAAAACCATCGCCGTGGTCGGCCTGTCGCCCAACGCAGCACGGCCGAGTTACGGCGTATCGCAGGCGATGCAGGGTTTCGGCTTCCGCGTGATTCCGGTGCATCCGGCGGCAAAAGAAATTCTCGGTGAAAAAGTCTACCCGGCGCTTGCCGACATTCCGGAACCTATCGATCTTGTCGACGTGTTCCGCAGCGCCGAATTCATCGATGGTGTTGTCGATGAATGTCTGGCGCTGGGACTGAAGGCGATCTGGATACAGGAAGGCATTGTCAACGAACCGGCTGCCGCGCGCGCACTGGCCGGCGGCATGACGGTGATCATGGATCGCTGCATTTATCGCGATTACCGCGATCAATGCAGTAAAGCGAAGGATTAAGGCGGCGGGTATGTTGCTGAAATTCACCAAGATGCACGGACTCGGCAACGACTTCGTGGTAATCGACGCGACAGCCGCGCCGGTGACATTGACGCCTGCGCAGTTGCGTTTCATTGCCGACCGCCATTTTGGTATCGGTTGCGACCAGATACTGATGGTGGAACCGGCGCGCAGCAAAGACACCGATTTTTATTACCGCATTTTTAATGCCGACGGCGGCGAAGTCGAACAATGCGGCAATGGCGCGCGTTGTTTTGTGCGTTATGTGCATGAACGCGGACTGACGAATAAGACGGTGATTCGTGTCGGCACGCTGGGCGGCGTTATCGAACCGCGCCTGGAAGCAGACGGCCAAGTCACCGTGGATATGGGCGTGCCCGAATTCGAACCTTCACGCATCCCTTTCAAGTCTCCGGTGCGGGCGCCGCTCTACGATTTACCTGTAGATAAAAAAATCATTATAATCAATAGCTTATCTATGGGTAACCCGCATGCGGTGCAGTTGGTGCCGGATGTTGATACGGCGCCGGTCGCTACTGATGGACCGCTGATTGAAGCCCATGCGGATTTTCCGCAGCGCGCGAATGCCGGCTACATGCAGGTGCTGGATCGTACGCATATCCGCCTGCGGGTCTATGAACGCGGCGCCGGTGAAACGCTGGCCTGCGGCACAGGGGCCTGTGCGGCGGTAGTGTCCGGCATCCAGCGCGGATTGCTCGATGCACGGGTCACGGTTTCGACGCGCGGCGGCGACCTCGTTATAGTATGGGCAGGCGCCGGGCAGCCGGTGCTGATGACGGGGCCGGCAGTGACCGTGTTTGATGGCGAAATCGAGTTGCCCAAATAAGTACCCGAACAAGTTGCCGCAACAGTGATCGCAACGAAGTGTAGCCAATCAATAAAGCAAGGAACAGCATTGATGAATCCTGATGATGTCGCGGCGTACCTGAAGCAACACCCGGAATTTTTCGAGAATTACGCCGAAGTCGTTGCCGACGTGATGATTCCGCACCCGCACGGCGGGCGCGCAATTTCGATCAGCGAGCGGCAGATCCTGACCTTGCGCGAGCGCGGCAAGCAACTCGAAGTGAAACTCGGCGAACTGATCCAGTTCGGCGAGGAAAACGACGTCATCAGCGAAAAAGTGCATCGGCTGGGTTTGGCGCTGATTGTCGCGCACGATGTCGCGGCGCTGTCGCATGTGGTGGATTTCAACTTGCGTGAGGATTTCTCGGTACCGCATGTCACGTTGCGCCTGTGGCATGCCGGCGCGTCTGCAGACAGCACTGTGACCACGGCGACCCGTGAATTTGCCTCCGGCCTGCTGCATCCGCACTGCGGCCCGCTGGCAATGGCTGATACCGCGGCATTTTTCGGCGAGGCCGCGCCGTTGCTGAAGTCGTACGCCTATATTCCCCTGCGCGGCAAGGACACCTTCGGCCTGCTCGCGCTGGCGAGTGAAGACGCGCAGCGCTTTTATCCGGAAATGGGCACGCTGTATCTGACACGCATCGGCGAAATCATCGCCGCCTGTTTGCAGCGCCACCTGGAACCGGTGTGACCGCGCGCGGGCGCAAACCGGCTTCCGCAAAACCACCGGCCCCCGCAGCCGGCCCCGCGCAAACTCTGCTCCAGGGTTATATCGATCATCTGGCGCATGAGCGCCGCCTTGCCGCGCATACCACCAAAAATTACCGGCGCGATATCGACGCGCTGCTCGAATTCGCCGCAGACAAGCCGCCGACCGCGTTGACAGTACACGACATCCGGCGCTGCATCGCGCAACTGCACGGCAAAGGCCTCGACGGGCGCAGCCTCGCGCGCATGCTGTCGGCGTGGCGCGGCTTTTATCACTATCTCGCCCGCGACCACGGTTGCAAACAGAATCCCTGTCTCGGCATCCGTGCGCCGAAAAGCGCCAAACGCCTGCCGCATGCACTGTCGCCGGATGAAGCGCGGCAACTGGTGGAAATCAATGCCGACGATGCGCTGGCGCTGCGCGACAAGGCGATGCTCGAACTGTTTTATTCGTCCGGATTACGTCTGTCGGAACTGACTGGTCTGGCGCCTGCTGACGTCAATTTTTCCGATGCCACCGTGCGCGTCACCGGCAAGGGCAGCAAGACACGCATCGTGCCGGTGGGCAGCCACGCCGCCACAGCGCTGAAGGCGTGGCTGTTGCAACGTGCGGCGATTGCGGGCATCGACGAGCAGGCCCTGTTCGTCAACCAGCAGGGCCGGCGGCTGGGCCCGCGCGCGATTCAGGATCGGGTGAAGCGCCGTGCGCAGCAGCAGGGCATCGCCTCGCGCGTACATCCGCACATGCTGCGTCACTCGTTTGCATCGCACGTGCTGCAGTCAAGCAGCGATTTGCGCGCGGTGCAGGAAATGCTCGGCCATGCCAGCATTTCAACGACGCAGGTGTATACGCAGCTCGACTTTCAGCATCTCGCCAAGATTTATGATTCCGCGCATCCGCGCGCGCGGCGCAAAAATAAATAACTCGTATCTGCATCACGAATCACCGGAACGTAGGGTGGGCAAAGCGCAGCGTGCCCACGCGGACACGCCAAACGTTGCATGGTGGGCACGCTGCGCTTTGCCCACCCTACAAAGGCTAAAAATTTCGAAATGGCTGTTCTGTTGATCAATCGCCGAGTGAATTTCCTTCATGCATAAACTGATACTCAAGCCCGGCCGCGACAAATCGCTGAAGCGCCGCCATCCGTGGATATTTTCCGGTGGCATCGCCCGTGTTGAAGGTGACCCGCAGGCGGGTGATGCCGTGGTTGTGTGTGGTGCTGACGGCGCGGCACTGGCAGTGGCGGCGTACAGCCCGCAATCGCAGATCCGTGCGCGGGTCTGGGACTGGGCCGTGCAAAACATCGACGCTGCGTTCGTTGCGCAGCGCATTATTCGCGCGTTGGCGAGCAGGGATGCGCTGCAGTTGGCAGGTGTAACTGATGGCGTGCGTTTGGTACACGGTGAATCCGACGGACTGCCGGGCATCGTCGCCGACCGTTATGGCGACACGGTGGTGGTGCAGTTGCTGAGCACCGGTGCAGAGCGCTGGCGTGATGCGATTGCCGATGCGCTGGCCGGGCTGTCCGGTGTTGCGCGCGTCATCGAACGGTCGGACGCCGATGTGCGCGCGCTGGAAGGGCTGGAGCCGCGCAGCGGTTTGTTGCGCGGTGGGGCGGCGGGCGAGCCATTGATCGTCAGCGAGCACGGTTTGAAATTCAGCGTCGATGCCGAGCACGGCCACAAGACCGGGTTTTACCTCGACCAGCGCGACAACCGCCTGGCGCTGCGCAAACTGGCGCGTGGAAAATCCGTGCTCGACTGTTTTTGTTACAGCGGCGGTTTTGCGCTGAATGCGCTGGCCGGCGGTGCGACCGCAGTGATGGCCATCGACAGCTCAGGCCCTGCACTGCAGGCGGCGCGCATCAATGCTGATCTTAATCAATCGAACAGTGTGGAATGGCTGGAAGCCGATGTGTTCAAGACGCTGCGTGCGTTTCGTGATGCAGGGCGTTGTTTTGATGTGATCGTGCTCGACCCGCCGAAACTCGCACCCACAGCGGCGCACGCCGAAAAAGCCGCGCGTGCCTACAAGGACATCAACCTGCTCGCCTTCAAACTGCTCAATCCCGGCGGCATGCTGATGACCTACTCCTGTTCCGGCGGCATCAGCCCCGACCTGTTCCAGAAAATCGTTGCCGGTGCGGCGTTGGATGCGGGTGTTGATGCGCGCATCGAAGGCTGGCTGCATGGTGCGGCGGACCATCCGGTGGCGCTGAATTTTCCGGAAGGGGAATATCTGAAGGGCTTGCTGTGCAGAAAACAGTGATGAGCGATGAGTGCGGAATGCCGAGCTGCCCTCCGGTGGCCGTCGTTCAGTTCATCACTCATTATTCATCGCTCCGCATTGGTTTTCCTGGCACGTTATCCACGCCACCCTCATGCCAGGGATGGCATTTGCCAATCCGCTTGATCGTCAGCCACGTGCCCTTCAGCGCCCCATGTATTTCCATCGCTTCGCGCGCATAGGCCGAGCAGGTCGGATAGAACCGGCACTGCGTGCCGAAGAAGGGTGACAGCAGGTAGCGGTAAGCGTCGATCAGCGCGATCAGCAGGGTTTTCATCAGCGGACTGCAGTATATAACGCAATACCAATTGCAACTGAATTGCATTAATGGCACATCCATGATTCAATCCGCGGATGACCACCAAACGCCACCAGCATCAGGCTAAGGCGCTGATCCGCGGCACCGGTGCCCGAGTCACGCAGCCGCGCATCGAAGTGCTGGCCGCGCTTCTGGCGGCGGAGCATGCGCTGACTCACCAGGAACTCGAGCAACGGGTGGATGGCAGCCGGGATATAGATCGCGTGACCATCTACCGCGTGCTGGAATGGCTGACGGCGCAGGCGCTGGCGCACCGCATCTCAGGGGATGACCGCATCTGGCGTTTTAATGCGGCGGGTCATGTCCACGGCGGTGACCATGCCCATTTCAAATGCAATCGCTGCAGCACCGTGCTCTGCCTCGAGGAATTTTCCGCGAGTCCGGCGGTCCGATTGCCCAAGGGTTTCCGTTCGCAGCAGGTGGAGCTTACCGTCAAAGGCCTGTGCCCCAGCTGTATTGCGACCGGTGCCCGCAAAAACAATGCCGCGATCTCCCGGCATCGGCATAGAGGTGTGTGATGCAAGGACTGCCGTGTTCGCAGTAAACAAGTTGCATCATTCTTACGGCGGGCTGAGCGTGCTGGACATCGATGCCTGGCAGGCAGCCCAGGGCGAACACTGGCTGGTACTCGGTCCGTCGGGCAGCGGCAAAACCACGCTGCTGCATGCTCTGGCCGGCATCCTCCGGCCCGCTTCGGGGCACGTGCAACTGGCGGGGCAGGATCTCGCACAGCTTGCACCGGGACAACTGGACCGGTTTCGCGGCCGCAATATCGGTATTGTGTTGCAGCGGCTGCATTTGCTGCCCAGCCTGACCGTGGCGCAGAACCTTGCGCTGGCGCAGTACCTGGCGGGACTGCCGCAGGATCCCTTTCGCGTTCGTGAAGTGCTCGCTAGCCTCGATCTTACGGATAAGGCAGGCGTGTTTCCGCATGCCCTGTCGCATGGTCAGGCGCAGCGCGCGGCGATCGCGCGCGCCGTGGTCAACAAGCCGCGCGTGCTGCTTGCAGATGAACCGACGTCGAATCTCGATGATGTCCGCTGTGCGCAGGCGCTGGATCTGCTCATCGATCAGGCGCAGGCCTGCGGCGCCACGCTGGTCATTGCCACGCATGATCAGCGTATCAAGGCGCGTGTGCTTCATCAGTTTGAGCTTGGTGCCGCGGCATGAATCTCGCAACGCTGACATTCAGTTATCTGCGCGCCCGTGCCTTGCATACTGCGCTGCACGTGGCGTTGCTCGCGCTGGGTATTGGCACGGTCACGCTGTTGCTGCTCGCCACCACGCAGTTCGACCAGCGCATGCGCCGCGACGCCGAGGGCATCGATCTCGTGGTCGGCGCCAAGGGCAGCCCGATGCAGATCATTCTGTCGGCGATTTATCACCTTGATGTGCCGACCGGAAACATCGCCTATACCCAGGCACAGGCCATCGCGGCGCATCGTGCGGTGAAAAAAACCATCCCGCTGGCGCTGGGCGACAGTTATCAGGGCTTTCGCATCGTCGGCACGGTTCATGACTATGTCGCGCATTACGCTGCGAAAGTCGGCGCCGGCCGGCTGTGGGAGAAACCGCTGGAAGCGGTGCTGGGCGCGGAGGTCGCAGCCAGGACTGGATATGCAGTCGGCGCGAAGTTCGCCGGTGCGCATGGTCTTGGCGACGGTGGTGATGCGCACGAAGGCGCCGAATACGTGGTCACCGGCGTGCTCGCGACCAGTGGCACAGTGCTTGATCGTCTGGTGCTGACTTCGGTCGAAAGTGTCTGGGCCGTGCATGCGCAACATCAGGGCATGCATGATATTGCCGACGCCGCGGCAAGGATGAAGGACGAGGAAAAGGAATTCACTGCGTTGCTGGTCCAGTACGCAAGCCCGCTGGCGGCGGCAATCCTGCCACGGTATATCAACAATAACAGCGATATGCAGGCGGCGTCGCCGGCATCTGAAACAGCGCGTCTGTTCAGCATCATCGGTGTCGGCGTGGATGTGCTGCGCGGCTTTGCTCTGGTGCTGGTGTTCAGCGCGGGATTGTCGGTGTTCATTGCTCTCTATGGCGCGCTGAACGAACGCCGCTACGATCTGGCGATCATGCGCACTCTGGGGGCTACACCCGGCAGGCTGATGATGCTGATGCTTGCCGAGGGCATCATGCTTGCCGGCGCCGGCGGGGTGCTTGGTCTTGCGCTGGGCCACGGTTTTGCGGAAGCCGTTGGCCTCGCGCTCAGATCGGCAAAGCAGGGCGAGATGAGCGGACTGATCTGGCTGCCGGAAGAGTTTTTGTTGCTGGCAATGGCGCTGGCCGTGGGCGCTATCGCGGCACTGCTGCCGGCATGGCGGGCCTATCGCACAGATATCGCGCGAACGCTGGCCCGCGGCTGATGTCGGTGTCCAGGATTCAACCAGGAGAAGAAGTCATGTCACACAAGTCACGGATGTCATTGATCAAACTGATCGCAGTGCTGACTGCGGCGATATTCGCGGGTGCGACGCTTGCAGCTGACAAAAACCAGAAGCATGGCGCAGCTGAAGTGAAAAAGGATATCTCCGATCACCGCGCGATGGCCGAGGCCCATCTCACCGCCGCACAGTGTCTTGAGGCCGGCAAGCCGGCAAAAGAGTGCCAGGCCCAGCTGGCCAAAGATTGCAAGGGCCTTGCAATCGGCAAATACTGTGGCATGCAGCACCGCCATTGACCGTGAGTCAGGTGGCGGGCGTGAGGCGAGTTGTTTCGTAATCCATTGGTTTAAAAGGGATATACATGCGATATTTCCTGAGTGTGCTAATGCTCGCAACCAGTCTGTCGGTGGCCGCGCAGGGCGTGCCGGGCCAATCCAAGGAGCTGATGAAGCGACCACTGGATACGGATGCCAATCTGCCGCCATCACCTTATGCCAGCAAACCGTTGCCGGAATTAAAAGGCGTGGTGTCGTGGAAGACGCTGGCGGAAGTGAAAACGATCAAACAGAAAGACCGGTTCATGCCGGAGTTCAGCAAGGGCGTGGTGACGCTGGATAAAAAAGAAATCAGGCTGCAGGGGTTCATGATGCCGCTGGACATGGGTGAGAAGCAGAAACGTTTTCTGCTGGTGGCGTTGCCGCCCACTTGTTCTTTCTGTCTGCCCGGCGGACCTGACCAGATGGTCGAGATACAGGCAAAAACGCCGGTGAAATACAGTTTTGAACCGATTGTCGTATCCGGCCGTTTTGCCGTGCTGCGCAATGACGAAATGGGCCTTTATTACCGGATGACCGATGCTGTTCCCATCGGCAAATAATTCGTGAGCCTTGCCGCTTTGCTGCGGCTGGTTTTGCGTACGCGCTGGCTGCACGCGGTGCTGGCGGGGTTGCTGCTCGTCGCGCAGCAGGGCGCGTTGACCCATGCGCTGGCGCATGCCGGTCAAACGGGGCACAAAGTGGCAATGGATTTTCACGCCCATGCGCACTCACAAGATACTCGGGAAGCACATCACCATCATGAAAGCGCGCCCGCCGGTGATGAACCCGGACTGTGTACCTTGGATCTGGTCTTCAGCCAGGTGCTGGGCGGCGTTCATGCCGACCATGATCTTGTCTTCGCGGCTGTCGAACAGGCACTGGTTGTCACTGCAACACTTGCAGTAAGCAACTCGGTCACTGTTGTCCCGTACGATTCCCGCGGCCCCCCCGTCATCTCCTGACGTATCGCC
>JAKFUJ010000236.1 GCA_021732805.1 Betaproteobacteria bacterium
GCCCACGACCGCCGCGTCGCCGCGATCGAACCGGGATAGGTCGGGAAAAACTCCGTGGTTGCACCCAGTGAAGCGAAACCCGCAGCAAACAGATTGCGGTCAAATGGCGGATTCAGCCAGCTTGCGATTGCCTGGCCGTTTTTCAGCGCATCAAAACGTTCCTGCGAGCCGCCGATCTCGAGAAAGTGGTAATCGCTTTTGCCCATCCCGTTTTCCTGCAGCAGCTTGCGCAGCAGCAGCGCATAACCGGTGTTCGCACCGTCTACCGCAATGTCGCGGCCGCGCAGGTCTTTCAGCGTCTTGATGCCGGGCGCCACCACCATCGACAGCTCCGGCGCATGGCCCTGGGCCATCACGATGCACAGGTCGCTGCCGCTTTCGACGGCGCGCACCACATGGTCGGACTGCTGGAAACCGATGTCGTAACCGCCGCTGCGCATCTGCTCCAGCTGATGGGTTGAGGAGCCGGTCAGCGTGACATCGACAACAATGCCTTGCTGATCAAACAAATGACGGCCCTGCGCAACATACAGCGGCCACGCATTGACGCCTTCGGAAATGATCGCCAGCCTGACTGGCGTCGAATCGGTTGCGGCCATGTCTCCCCGTCGCTGATCTTGTCGTCTGATGGTTGGGTGCCTGCTGCCGTGTGCAAAGCAGACCAAGCGCCGGGAATCGTAGCCTCGGGCCAACCAATAGTCAATCATTTGGCCAAATTGGTTGGATTTGATGCCCTATGCGCGCAGACTAGATTGCGCACTGCACAAGAGAGTAAATTGATCTGTATTGATTCAACTGCCGCCCAAGATGGTTGAGCAATATCAAAATAACATGAACCAATTGACCCGATTGGTCAAGCCGTGCACAATCCACGGCAAACCCGCACTGCCATGACCACCATACGACGATCCGACTTCTCCCACACCCGCCGCAGCGGCAAGCGCGACGGCACGCAGGAAATCCGCGCCTACCTCCTGGATGCCGTGGCCCAGGGCGCCGTCGGTCCCGGCGGCAAGCTGCCCACTGAGCGTGAACTGGCAACGCGTTTCGCCCTGCCGCGCAACACCGTGCGCAAAACGCTGGCGCAGATGGAAGCCGAAGGTGCGATCACCCGCCATGTCGGACGCGGCACCTTTCTCGCCGACACCGGCGGCTTTCCAGCCGACAGCATCACCCACACCAGTCCGGCAGAATTGATGGAAGCGCGCATGCGGCTGGAGCCGGCGATGGCGGAACTGATCGTCATCAATGCCACGCCTGCAGATTTCGAGCGCATGGAAACCTGCCTCGACCGCGCCGAACGCGGCGCAACGCTGGATGATTTCGAAGTCTGGGACGCCGCACTGCATCAGGCGCTGGCTGCGGCCACCCACAACCGTTTTGTCACCCGCGTCTTCGACATGGCCACGGCAGTGCGCCACCAGACCGAATGGGGCAAGCTCAAGGATCGCGTGGTCACGCCGGAACGGCGCATCAAGTACCAGCAGGAACACCGCACCATCGTGGCCGCACTGAAGGCACGCGATGCAGAATCAGCGCGTGCCGCCATCCTCGCCCATCTGCAGCACGCGCGACGCAACCTGTTCGGGTTCTAAAGCGCGTTCTCAGGCGGTAGACTGCGGGCATGGACATCTCCCTCGCCTCCGCCGCCGTCATCCTGCTGCTGGTGATGGACCCGCTGGGCAATATCCCGCTGTTTGTCTCGCTGCTGAAAAAAGTCCCGCCGCACCGCCGCAACCGCGTCATCGCGCGCGAATGCGCCATCGCTTTTGCCCTGCTGCTGTTTTTCGTGTTTTGCGGCCGCTGGTTCCTGCTTCTGCTCGGTCTGTCCGATACGTCGCTCAACATTGCCGGCGGCGTGATCCTGTTCATCATTGCGCTGCGGCTGATTTTCAAGCATCCGGAAGGCGTGTTCGGCGCTGACGAAATCGAAGCCGAACCGTTCATCGTACCGCTGGCCATCCCGTCGATTGCCGGCCCTTCGGCCATCGCCACGGTGGTGCTGCTGGTGTCACGCGCCCCCGATCGCATCACCGACTGGATACTCGCCCTGATCATTGCCAGCGCCATCACGTTGATCCTGCTGCTCGCTTCAGGGCGCATCGCCCGCCTGCTCGGCACCCGCGGCCTGGCTGCCATGGACCGGCTGATGGGCCTGCTGCTGACCGCAATTGCTGTGGAAATGCTGCTGAAAGGCATCGAAAGTTTCGTCCGCGGCCTGTAATTCCGGTGCCGGATGCCCTGGGGCAGAAACCGATTCGCCAAAAACGCCCGAAAAATACTTGACACCCGGATTTCGCGGCATGTTGATATCTCACGTCGACCGTCTTCGCCCGGCCTATGATCCGTTACCCGGAAAATGTCAATCCATGATTGCACCGGCAAAAATTACAAGGGGCAAAACAGTGCTAAGTGATTGACAGCTATAGGCTTTTATTAAGTCTTTTTTACACCTCGTAAATCATTGCTTTTAAACAACTATTTTGTATTTTCCCAGTGCACATTCCACGCTCATGCACCTTCAGTATTTGTCGTTCCCCACGCACAGCCCGAAATGACCACCAAAGGAATCACCATTCCGGTGCAAGCTGTAAAAACGATTCACAATTTCTGTGGATATGTCTGTGAACAACCCTAAAAAACCGTTACGCAAAGTGCGTTAAGCCCGGGAGCTCGTTAGATTGCCTACTTTTTCAGCAATCACTGCACTGCGAGCACTGATTGCCGTGCTGCCCGTGATTTGTTGCGTTGCAGTTGCCGCGACAACTCCCTTTTCAATCGAAAACCGCCGCACCATCAACAACACAGCACCAGCAACCGTTGACGGTCGACACACGCTGAACTTGACCATCGCCAACATCGCCGGCTGGAATGACGACGAGATCGTCGACAGCATCACCATCGCCACCGGCATCCTCGCACAATGCAACGTAAAGGTTGACACAGCAGAACTGCTGCGCATCACCGTGCCCGAGTCACATCAATATTTCGATACGCCGCGCTCGCGCGAACTGGCGCGAGCACTGGCGCTGCCCAAACCGACGCTGTACTTCACTGCCGGCACGCGTCAAGTACCCGCATTTGATGCCGAGGCCATCGGCCGCGGCAACAGCCGCAGCCGCCCCGAACTGACAGACACGGTATGGATTGCCCGCGGTGCGCGTGATCTAGGTCTGGTCGTCGCCCACGAACTCGTGCATGTGCTGATGAACAGCGGCGACCATGACAACACGCCGGGCAATCTGATGGCGGAAGACACTACGCCCGCAAACAGTCAACTCACAGAGAAACAATGCGCGGTGATACGTGCCAGTGGTGCACGCAACGGACTGTTGCGGCCGGGCGTAAACTGAACGCATGTCAGACCGGCATCCCGAGCGCACCATCACACCGGTTCCTGAAGGACCATGGAATCCGGGCCTGCAATCGCAGATTCCGGCGGAGTTGCTGTCTATGGCCACCATCTACCGGCCGGAACATGTACTGACCACCCTGCGCCAGGCGCGTGAACTCGCCGACCTCACCGGATTGCCCATGGAAGACCTGGTCGTTTTCCGGCCTGAACGGCTGGTGGTGCATGAACTGCTGGCGCAGGTGACCGCCAATTTCAGCATCGATGACGGTCAGAAAACCGAAGACCTCGGCATCAACTTCCGCCGCATCACCGAAACCATACTCACCCGCCACATTGCGCCGCACATGGATGAAATCCGCAAAGCGCACGATGCACTGCGCAAGCAGTTGTTTACTGCTGTGGCCACGATGCTCGAATACGGCTTGCAGGATGCAGCGCCGGTTACAGCAAAAACACGCATCGGGTTCTGGTCACGACTGTTTCGCAACGCAGGGCCGGCACCAGCCGCCGTGGAGGAAGCCGAAACCAGCGATCTGCGCGCCATCCGCCGCTGGGATGCACAGGCGCTGACCACCACCGATCCGCTGCAGCGCGCCGCCTGCCTCGCCCTCGCCCGCGTCGCCTCGGCAATGCACGCGCGCCACGGCCGCATCTGGGGTGATCGCGGCCTGATGACGACGGTGGCCGCAGATTTGGCCGGCAACGATTACGGCAGCGAGGAAATCGGCCGCCTGATCGAACCGCGCGTACAACGCGCAGCAAAAACCGGGGGATTAAGGCTGCTGCCGATACAGGCCGAACCGGTGGTGATGAACACCAAGGGCGCATCTGCCGCCGGCAAAAGTACGCTGCGGCCGTTGCAACGTGCGCTGGCCTCGCGCATCGGCATCAGCTGGGACGATTTCGCGCTGATCAGCCCGGATATTTTCCGCAAGTTCCTGCTCGATTACGCAACCCTGGGCCCGGCCTATAAATACGCCGGCGCACTAAGCGGCCACGAGCTGCAGATCGTCGACCAGAAACTCGACCGCACCATGGCGCGCAAGGCGGCGCGCGGCGCAACATCGCATCTGCTGATCGACCGCTTTCGTTTCGACACCTTTGCGCCCGCATCCGACGTCGCCGGCAGCAACCTGCTGACACGATTCGGCAATCTGGTTTATCTTTTCTTCATGCTCACGCCGCCCGACGCCACCGTCGAGCGCGCCTGGAAGCGCGGCCTGGAGGTGGGGCGTTACAAGGCCGTTGATGACCTGCTGGCGCACAACATTGAAGCCTATACCGGCATGCCCGAAGTGTTTTTCACCTGGGCTCTGGCTGGCGACAAAAAAGTGCATTACGAATTCCTCGACAACAGTGTCGCGCTCGGCGAACAACCGCGCACCGTGGCATTCGGCTGGAACGGCGAGATGAATGTGCTCGACGTCAAGGGCCTGCTCGACGTTAATCGTTACCGCCGCATCAATGTGGAAGCCAAAAATGCGCAGGCGGTGTATCCCGGCGCAACCGATATGTTCCCCGAAAACAATACGCGGTTTCTGGCGCAATGCGTACGCCGGTTGCCTGCCGTCAATTTTGCCGACCGCAGCAGTGGACAGATTTATCTGCGCACCGAACTCGGCAAACCGGTATGGACTGATCCGCAAGCCCTCGCAGCCGCGCTGACTGATCCCGAAACGCGGGCCGGCATCCATGCCGTCGCGCCACAGGCGCAGCAATTAACAAGCGCACCGGCAGCGCCGCGTGTACTTCAGGAGATCATCGGCCGCGACCACATCCACACCTTGGGCCAGTGGGAAAGTAAGCTGTAAATTATTGATTTTAAACAATTATTTTACAGGCTTGCGGATTACAACTGCTTACAATTGCTCACAGAATTACGCACCGTTGGGCCGTAACATGCTTTCCGTGACCAGCAACAACGAGTCACGACAAAAAAATTCTTTGCAGGGGCAACCAGAACGCGCGGCGGGTTTGCGCAAAGGAGAACCACCATGAAACTTCTGACAAGCGCAGTGTTATCGGTAATGTTGTTCGCAGCAGGTCCGGCGCTGGCCGATCGCGGCGACGACCGCGGTCATGGCAAGCATCACTGGAAACAATCAAAGCACTACGACAAACATTACAACAAACACCACGGTCATTACGCTCCGCCGCGGTACGTGGTGCGCAGGGATGTGCATCACTACTACCGTCCGGCGCCGCGGTATTACGTCCCCGCTTATGCCTATGCGCCGGCTCCGGTTTACCGGCCGTCGGCAGGCATCCACGTCACGCTGCCGAACATCTACATCCCGCTGCGCTAAGAGCGAGAGGCTGGAAACGCCCCGCATCGGCCTCGGCCCTGCGGGGCGTTTCTTTTGCTGCGGTCTGATTTTTACGCCCTTATAATCAGCGCATCCCCATACGACGAGGCCGCAATGGACGGCAGCGCAGACCTGACGATCAAACTCCCGGCCACCAACGGCCGCATGGAAATGTACCGCCTGCACGGCCCGCGGCAATTTGTCACCGCGAGTTCACCGGCGCAGTTGACCCGCGTCGCCTACTCCGCCGGGCATGTCGTCGCCGACCCGCTGGCCGCGATCAATCCATCGCTGGACTGCGCCGTCGACTGGGACGCCACCATCGCTTACCGCCGTTATCTCTGGAGCATGGGCCTGGGTGTGGCCGAGGCCATGGACACCGCACAGCGCGGCATGGGCATGGATTGGCCGCAATCGCTGGAACTGATCCGCCGCTCAACAGACGCGGCAAAGGACATCCCCGGCGCGCTGCTCGCCTCCGGTTGCGGTACCGACCAATTGGCTCCCGAAGATGCGCGCTCGGTGGATGACGTGATCCGCGCCTACGAAGAACAGATGGCGGCGATCGAGGCCGTCAGCGGCCGCCTGATCCTGATGGCCAGCCGCGCACTCGCCAAAGTTGCGCGCGGCCCGGCGGATTACGAAAATGTCTACGACCGCATACTGCGCCAGGCGCGGCAACCGGTGATCCTGCACTGGCTGGGCGACATGTTCGATCCGGCGCTGAAAGGTTACTGGGGCAGCAACGACACGCAGCAGGCCGTCGAGATCGCGCTGGGCATCATCAATGCCCATGCGTCCAAGGTCGACGGCATCAAGATGTCGCTGCTCGACAAAAATATCGAAATCGCCGTGCGCCGCCGCCTGCCGGCCAGCGTGCGCATGTACACGGGCGACGATTTCAACTATGCCGAACTGATCGCCGGCGACGAAATCGGCGATGAAATCAGCAAAAGCGCCAACCACCGCCACAGCGATGCGCTGCTTGGCATTTTCGACGCCATCGCCCCGGTGGCCAGCGCAGCACTGCTGGCACTGGCACAGAACGACCGCACCCAATTCGACGCCATCCTCGCACCCACCGTGCCGCTGTCACGCCACATGTTCGGCGCACCGACGCGCTTTTACAAAACCGGCGTGGTATTCATGGCCTGGCTCAACGGCCACCAGTCGCATTTCACCATGGTCGGCGGGCAGCAGAGTACGCGGTCATTGCCGCACTTTGTCGAGCTGTTTCGGTTGGCGGATGCGGCGGGTTTGTTGCTGAAGCCGGAACTGGCGGTGGCGCGAATGAAGACGCTGCTGGGGTTGCACGGGATTCCGTGACCCGGGCCATCACCCCGGCGAAAATCAGGATTACGAACCAGCAACCTGTAGGGCGGATTAGCCGCGCGGCGGCGTAATCCGCCGCATGTCAAATGACCATCTGCGATACTGACCGCGCATGCATACGGCGCATTACGCTTCGCTAATGCGCCCTACGGACTTTACACGCCGCATCGCCTGCCAGAGGTCATGATTGCTTTGCACATGGCCAGCCAGCTCTCGGGGGAGCGCCCGAGCGCCTTCGAAAGGCGCAATGCCATCTCGGGGCTGACGTTGCTGGTGTCGGTAAGCATGCGGTTCAGCGTGGAAGGAGACACCCCAAGCGTAGCCGCAAGTTCGCGGCCGCTCAGATTCTTCGGATCCAGATAAACCTCGGTAATGAATTCACCCGGATGCGGGGGATTGTGCATAGCCATATCAAGCCCTGCGGGATTGCCGTGTGACGTACTGACGCAAAACGCTATCCATGCGCGACTGCCACCCATCACCGGTGGCCTTGAAATACTCCAGAACTTCCCGGCTATAACGCACCGATACGAGTTGCTTCGCGTTTCCCGTCTTCGGACGTCCCCGCAACGCCCGCAGCGGAATCATCGACTTCAGTTGCTTCGGCGTAAGCGGTTGTGCGTCGGGATCGGCCTTGGCTGCAGCAACGATCTTCGCGTTCTCCTTGACCGAGGGCAAGGTGATCACGCGCTTAGGAATAGTTTTTGACATAATGTTTGATCTCTTTACGCTCTGCATACCGAAGACTGATGACATGTCGGACTTCGCCTCGATCAACGAAGGCCACGTAGTAGAGCGTGTTGCCCTCGGGGACAAGCCCGACCATGCGAAGTTCGTCGTACTCATATCTGCTATCAAGCCAGACTAGCGCCTCGTCCCACACCAGCTTCTTCGCAAAAGCGAGGGACAAGCCGTGCTGAGCGCGATTCAGCTTGTCTTTGGCTGGGTCGAAGTCTATGAGCACGAATTAGTGTAGCTACAATAAAATTGAGAGTCAAGCGCGGACTCAGCGCGGTCCCGATTCGCACCGAATGCTGGCGGGCAAGAGCAGACACTTAGCCTGTAAGGAGCGCAGCGTATTACAGGGCTCACGTTGATTATCCTGTAATCCGCTGCGCTCCTTACAGGCTTGCTTATTGAATAATTTGAATCAACCACAAAAATACTCCCGACACTTCCAAAGAATAGCGGCATACCTAAGAAATATTCGCCGCCTTCTTGATCGCCGTCACCTTCACCATCTCCGGCGATTTCTTGTAATGCGCATCCAGCGGATAACAGCCGGACACCAGGCCGTGGCGCGGCGCGGTGGTGCAGTCGCTGAAAGTGCGGCACAGGCGTTTGCGCTGCATGCCTTTGCCACTTAATACATCCGCCGGCAGTTCGGGATAGGACAGCACCATGCGGCCGAGGCCGACCAGATCCGTCCAGCCTGCGCGCACTGCCGCCTGCGCCACGTGCGGCAGGAATTCCTGCAGATAGGTATAGCCGCTGCCGACCAGCGCGACATCGGGGAAAGACTGTTTCAGTTCGCGCACGACATTCAGATGCCGCATCACGCCGATCAGCGGATCTTCCGGCGGGTGGTAACCGTCGGAGGGCGGATACAGCGCGGGGCGTGTCAGGTGCGGGTTGTAATACGGGCTGCCCAGGGTGATGTTAAAGAGGTAAATGCCAAGATCGCGCGCGATGCCGATCACCGCTTTCGTCTCGGCAAGATCGATCTGCAGCGGATTGTTTTCGTCGTGGCCAAAACCGTAACGGTACGGCAGCGCAAACTCTTCCGGCGTCCCCGGCCCCAGGCCTTCCGGACCGGACAGGGCCGGATCGGGACGGAAGGGCACGCTGTCGATGGCTGAAATGCGCAGGCCAATTTTTAATCCCGGCGCTTCGGCGCGCACACCCGCGGTAATCTCGCGCAGGAAGCGCGTGCGGTTTTCCAGAGTACCGCCGAACTCCCCCGGA
>JAKFUJ010000106.1 GCA_021732805.1 Betaproteobacteria bacterium
GACCGCTTTTGACATAAGGCAAACCGGTATTCGGTTGCGTGATCATGATATCGATTTCGCCCAGTATCGCGGCAGCCACGCCCTGCGCGCCGCCCTTGTACGGGATCGGTTCCATTTTGATGCCTGCTGCGCGCGACAACAGTTCTCCCGTCAAATGATTGGAAGAGCCGAGCCCGACCACGCCATAATTGACTTTGCCGGGGCGCTGCTTTGCATACGCAACCAACTGCTTGACGCTTTGAACGGGTATCGACGTGTTGGCCACGATCAGCAGCGGTTGCTGCGCAATCTGTGATATCGGGGCGAAGTCCTTGATCGCGTCGTAGCTGACTTTCTTGAAATACGCCGGAGAAATGAACAGCGTACTCGACGAAGCCATGAACAGGGTATGGCCATCGGGGGCTGCCTGTATCGTCAGCTCCGCCGCGATCATGCCGCCGACCGAGCTTCGATTGTCCACGATCACCGGTTTGCCGAGTTGCTCGTGCAGTTTGGCCGCGATCGGGCGAGCCATGATGTCCACAGTGCCGCCGGCGGCAAAGGGCAGCAGCAGACGGATCGGACGACTCGGGTAAGCATCCTGTGCGTGCGCGCCGGCGAGCGCCGAGAGCAATGCCGTCAACAACACGCCCCCAAAAAAATGTTTCATAAATTCTCCTGCGTAGTCAGCACTATCCTTCGAAAATTTCCTGAAACTTATCATCGACTTGCTTTGAAGAACTTGGAGGGAATTGTCAGCGAACTGGCTGAGCCTGACAATGCCGGGGCATAACATGTGGAGATGACAGGATGTTGAATCGAAGATAATCATAGTGCATTCCAACGAAGACCGACAACAAACAGCCATTGAGTAAGGCCCTTTATCGAGAGTGTCCGGCGCAATTTTTCCTGGTTGTTGAGTCGGCAGATTGATGATCGTGTGCGCTGTTCAAAATCCGGCGGCCCCGCAGCACTGATTACAGGGGCGTTCGCCAGCATGCCGCCGGACATGCGTGGCGTGATGATGGCGGTGGTATTTTTTCCCCGGGTTCAGCGCTGCATTTCTGGCGCCGCTGGCGTTCGGCCTGACGCTGGATCTGGTTGGGAGCAATCGGTGTTACCGCATGGGGACTGGCGTTCACCAGCATCGGTATCTTCGGTGTGCTGTCGCCGAAGTACTGGTGATATTGGCAGCGCAACTAAAAATTCAATAAAAACAATTACTTATGTATATTACCGTCAGATTTTGTTGCTACTGCTTCCCGGTATAAAACTCCGGCCACCGCTCCAGCACCGCCGGCGCATCCTCCTTGTAGATATGGCAGGAACTGATCTGGTAAGGCTTTTTGCCGGTAACCGGCTTGCGCGCGTTGTGCGATTCACGCGCGCGGCCGGTGGCCTGAAACGCGGTCGTGCCCAGCGGACCCAGCAGTTCAACCAGATGGGTGCAGCCGAGCACGCCGCCGACGCGTTCTTTGATGGCTTTGCGCCAGCCGGGGCCGATGGTCAGTCCGATCAGTTTTTTGAAATTCACCGTGATGCTGCCGCAGGTGGCGTACGGGCCGCTGTCGGTGACGGCTGCCACTTCATGGATTTTCAGATCGAGATCCACCGTCAGGCGCAACCACATGTGGTGCACCGGTTCGCCGGGCTGACGTTCGTTGCCGCCGTCACGGCGCGTGTGCACATAGGTTTTGGTATCGACCAGATGGCCTTCGATATCCCATAACCCGTCCTCGCGTTCATAACCTTTGCATTCGACGGCGCGGGTGTGTTTCAGGGTGCGGGGTGCGGGGGCTGGCAACGGCATAAAGCGGGCTCCGATAATTCAATGGGTGGTGGCATGGGCGGCGCGGCGGATTTCAATCTGCGCCAGTACTGCGTGTTTCTGTGCCGGGTTGTAACGATGCCAGAAACTGATTTCATCCATGGTGCGCCAGCAGCTCAGGCAGTAGCCGTGTTGCTGATCCACCACGCAAGACATCGTGCAGGGTGATTCCACGTCGGGCAATGTATCGGCGTGAGAGGTCATGCCGCTTTGGCGCGGATCGCGCGCGCGGCGCGCGACAGCGTGGGTCGGCCCAGCACGCCGCAGATGTAATCGCCGGCGGCGATCAGTTTCTGCATGTCGATGCCGGTTTCGATGCCGAGGCCGTCGAGCAGGTACAACACATCCTCGGTGGCGACGTTGCCGGTGGCGCCTTTGGCATAGGGACAGCCGCCGAGTCCGGACACCGAACTGTCGAAGGTCGCGATGCCGCATTCCAGCGCGGCATAGACATTGGTCACTGCCTGACCGTAGGTGTCGTGGAAATGTCCGGCCATGCGTTCGATCGGAATGTGCCGGGCGACGGCTTCGATGACCCGGCGGGTCTTGCCGGCAGTGCCGGTGCCGATGGTGTCGCAAACGGTGATTTCATAACAACCCATCGCGTCCAGCGCCTGCGCGACATGCACCACGGCTGCCGGAGCCACTTCACCTTCGTACGGACAGCCAAGGCAGACGGAAATATCACCGCGCACCTTGATGCCGTGGGCGATCGCGGCCTTTGCAACCTCGGCGAAACGCGCGAGGCCTTCGTCGATGCTGCAGTTGGTGTTGCGTTTGGAAAAACTTTCAGTGGCGGCGCCGAACACCACGGCCTCATCCGCGCCGGCGGCAATCGCCGCTTCCAGTCCCTTCATGTTCGGCACCAGCACCGGATAAATGACGCCGGGCTTGCGCTGGATGCCGGCCATGACGTCGGCGTTGTCGGCCATCTGCGGCACCCATTTCGGCGAGACGAAAGCCGTGGCTTCGATGATGCCAATACCGGCATCCTGCAGGCGGTGGATCAGCTCGATCTTGACGGACGCCGGCACCTGCGTCGCTTCATTCTGCAGTCCGTCACGCGGGCCGACTTCGACGATGCGTACTTTTTGGGGCAGTGCCATATCAGCAGTCCTCCGGAAATCGGCTATTGCCGGCCATGCCACTTATCAATATTCGTCACCCCGGCGAAAGCCGGGGTCCAGGAACGGTCCATTGCATCCATGATGGAGCGACTGGATTCCGGCTTGCCCCCCAAGGGGACTTCCTTCGGGGCGCGCCGGAATGACGTGCGGGAATGATTCATCAGATTTTCTTTTTGACTTTGGTCGGCGGAGCAGTGCGATGGGCCGCTGGCGCTTCGGTCCACGACGGTTTGCGTTTTTCAAGGAAGGCAGTGAGACCTTCCTGCGCTTCCGGCGTGGCGCGAATTTTGGCGATGATGTTGGCGGTTTCATTGACAATGCCGGGGCCGATGGCGCTGTGCGCGCTTTTCGGAATCAGTTTTTTGATGGCTTGCAGCGCTTGCGGGCCGCTGGAATAGAGTTGGCCCAGCATCAGGCCGACGCGCTCGGTCAGGGCTTCTTCTTCGACGATGTCATGCACCAAGCCGATGCGCCAGGCTTCAGCGCAATCAAATTCCTCACCGGACAGCATGTAACGTCGCGCCTGGCGTTCGCCGATGGCGCCGATGACATAAGGGCTGATCATCGCTGGAATCACGCCGATCTTGACCTCGGACAAGCGGAAACTCGCAGTGCGCGTGGCAATCGCGATATCGCAGGCGGCAACGATGCCGCAACCGCCGCCGCGTACCGCGCCATGCACCGCGGCGACGGTGGGTTTGTTTAGTGTGTACAACGCATGAAACATGTGCGCGGATTCGCCGGCGCCCTTGAAGTTCTGCGCTTTGGTGAACTTTGCACTCTGGCGCATATGGGCGATGTCCGCGCCGGCGCAGAAACTTTTGCCGGCGCCGGCGATGACCACGGCGCGGATCGAATCATTTTTGCTGACCGCTTTCAGCGCGACGGTCAGCTCGCGCACCATGTCCGGATCAAACGCGTTGTGGACTTCGGGGCGATTCAGCGTCAGGGTTGCATTGCCGTATTCGTCGATGCTGGTCAGCACCTTGGTGCCGGTGGTTTTGCTCATGGTCATTCTTTCGTAATGTGTTCAGATGGCGCAGCAGATTTTTCCTGATCAGACAATATGAGTATAGGCGGTGACGGTCTGCAGCGTTCGACTCGTCCATTCTATGGAGCGCCGAATTCACCATTTGCCCTTGGCCAGCCATTGCTCGATCTGGTCCAAGCGGTCTGAACCCCAGAACGGCTCGCCATCGACGATGATGTACGGTGAGCCGAACACACCGCGCTCGATGGCCGCGTCGATTTCGGTTTTCAGACGCTCTTTCACCGCGGCATCGTTCACCGCCTGAATCACGGCATCCTTGTCGTGGCCGAGTTTGGCGGCGACATTGGCGGTGATTTCCGGATTGGAAATGTCGCGGTCTTCGGCGAAGTACGCGCGATACAGGGCCTGGGCCAGCGTTCGGGCGGCGGGAGGGTCGCGATCGTTCAGCCAGTAAAAAGCGCGGCAGGCCGCAGTGGTGGCGACCGGAAATTTACCGGGAAACTTGAACGGCACGCTGAACCAGCGCGCCGAGCGCAGCAGGTCATGCTGTGCGTAGCTGCCTTTCATCGGGATCGTAGTCAGCGGTTGCTGGCCGGTAATCTTGAACACCGCGCCAAGCAGGATGGGTCGCCAGATCGTGGCGCGATCATATTTGGCAGCGAGCGCATCGATTTTTGCTGCAGCAAAATAGCCATAAGGGGAGGAAAAATCGAAGTAGAAATCAATGGGCTGGGTCATGGCTGAGCTCCTCTGTGGGGCCTGCGCAGTAGCGGCGGAGGTGGTTGCCGTTTACGGAAGTTATGCTTGGGCCAGAGTGTAAAACACGCTAATTAATTGTTTTTAATGCGATTTTTGTATTTCATTTACGTTAACGTAAATCATGCTGCGGTATCGGATATGGGCTGCTTGCCGCTGTCGGGTTCCGTCAGCCGGCGCTGGCACTGGGTGGCGAAAAAGCTGATTTCATTGAGCATGATCTCGACGTCCTCGCGCTGTTGTTCCAACTGGGCACGGCGGCGTTCCAGCTTGACCGCAAATTCCTGCAACTGCCGTGGCTCATCATGCGTCAGGTCGTACAATTGGAACAGTTCGCGAATTTCGCTGAGGGAAAAACCGAGACGCTTGCCGCGCAGCGCCAGCTTCAGGCGCACGCGATCACGATGACTGTAGATGCGATTGATGCCGTCGCGGGCGGGAGTGACCAGACCCTGGTCTTCATAATGCCGCAGTGTCCGCGTGGTCACGCTGAACTCTTGCGCCAAGTCACTGATGGTATAGGTTTTACTCATTGTGCTCCGCAGCAGCAGCAGGTAATATGCGCCCGCACAATATCATTGCATTTACGTAAGCGTCAATAACGCTTTGGTTGTACAAACGGCATCGGATTCTATGCTGATTGCCGGATAACAGGAAAAATGATGGCACAGGAACAAAAAGAACCAGCAGGAACCCCGCAACTGGACGCCGAGGCGGTGGCCAGGTTGTATGCCGACATTTCCCAAAAGAGCAGCGAGCTGCTGGGCAAATTCATGGCGCGTGGCGCCGACGGGGTGCCGGCGTTCAACGACGAACTGGGCATCGCGAAGGCGTTTTACGAAGCCTGGCAACAGATGCTGACCGATCCCATGCGTATCGCCGAAATGCAGATGAAGTTGTGGCAGGACTACTCGGCGCTGTGGCAAAGCTCGATGTTCAAAATGTTCGGGCAGAACGTCGAGCCGGTGGCGACGCCGGACAAGACCGACCGTCGTTTTCGCCATCAGGACTGGGAAAACAATTTCGTGTTTGATTACGTCAAGCAGTCGTATCTGATAGCGGCCCGCCATTTTCACCAGGCGCTGGGCGGCGTCGACGGCCTCGATGACAAGACGGCGAAGAAGGTTGATTTTTATGTGCGCCAGTATGTCGATGCGCTGGCGCCGACGAACTTCCTGATGACCAATCCCGAGGCACTGCGCGAAACCGTCAACACCGGAGGACAGAACCTGCTGAAAGGCCTGCACAATCTGCTCGAAGATCTGGCGCAGGGCGATGGCGGCCAGTTGCGTGTGCGCATGACCGACACCGGGGCGTTCCAGCTCGGCGAAAACATCGCCGCCAGCAAGGGCAAGGTGGTGTTGCAGAACGACATCATGCAACTGATCCAGTACGAACCGCTGACGAAAAAGGTCCATGCGGTGCCGCTGCTGATCATCCCGCCGTGGATCAACAAGTTCTACATCCTCGATTTGCGCGAAAGCAATTCCTTCGTGCGCTGGGCCGTGGAGCAGGGGCACACGGTGTTTGTGATTTCCTGGGTCAATCCGGACGGCAAGCTCGCCCACAAGCGCTTTGACGATTACATGACCGGGGGTTCACTGGCGGCGCTTGAAGCCATTGCGGACATCACCGGTGAAAAGCAGGCCAATGTCATCGGTTATTGCCTCGGCGGCACGTTGCTGGCTTGCACGCTGGCGTGGCTGGCGGCAAAAAAACAGCAGCGCGTGCGCAGCGCGACTTTCTTTGTGTCGATGATCGATTTCGAGCGGCCCGGTGAGCTTGAGGTGTTCATCGACGAGCAGCAGGTCGATGCGCTGGAGAAAAAAATGGAGGAACGCGGCTTTCTCGAAGGCTCGGAGATGGCGACGACCTTCAACATGCTGCGCGCCAATGACCTGATCTGGTCGTTCGTGGTCAGCAATTACCTGCTGGGCAAGGATCCGTTCCCGTTTGATCTGCTGTATTGGAACGGCGACTCGACACGGATGCCGGCAGCGATGCACACTTTTTACCTGCGCAACATGTATCTGAAAAATCTGCTGAGCAGACCCGGCGGCATCACCCTGGCGGGGGTGCCGATCGATGTCACCGCATTCAACATGCCGGCGTATTTCATATCCACCGCGGAAGACCATATCGCGCCGTGGCAATCGACCTATGCCGGGGCACGGCTGCTCAAAGGGCCGGTGCGTTTTGTGCTCGGCGGTTCGGGGCATATTGCCGGCATCATCAATCCGCCTGCTGCGAACAAATACAGCTACCGGGTCAACGAAGCCTTGCCCGCGCAGCCCGCGGAATGGCTGAAAGGGGCGAAGGAGCATCCGGGGTCATGGTGGACCGACTGGGGGCAATGGGCGGCGAGTCACGCCGGCGCAAGCGTTGCTGCGCGACAGCCCGGCAGCAAGCGTTATCCGGCACTGGAGGATGCGCCGGGTTCTTATGTCAGGCAACGCGTCGCATAATCGAGCCATAACCAACGCACGGAAATCCCGCATGTCCTATCAGAACCTGCTGCTCGAACAGCCCGAACCGGGCATTTATCTGCTGACCATCAACCGGCCACAGGTGCTGAATGCGCTGAATGCCGCGATGCTGAATGAATTGGCCGAGGTGGTGGCGCTGGTGGCCGCGGATGCAGCGGCACGCGTGCTGCTGATTACCGGCGCCGGCGACAAGGCGTTTGTCGCCGGCGGCGACATCAGTGAAATGCAATCGCTGACGGCCGATCAGGCGCGCGCATTTTCAGAGAAAGGCATGCGCTTCATGCATGCGCTGGAAGCACTGCCGGTGCCGGTGATCGCGCTGGTGCAGGGCTACGCGCTGGGGGGCGGTTGTGAGCTGGCGATGGCCTGTGACTGGATCATTGCCTCTGAGCGTGCGGTGTTCGGGCAACCGGAGGTGAATCTCGGCATCCCGCCGGGCTTTGGCGGCACCCAGCGCCTGGCGCGACTGGTCGGTCGCGCCCGCGCGCTGGAACTGGTGACCACTGCCCGCCAGGTCAAAGCCGAAGAAGCGCTGGCCATCGGTCTGGTGACGCAAGTGGTGCCGGCGGCCGAATTGCGCGAGCGCGGGTTGGCTGTTGCGCGCACCATTGCCGCCAAAGGCCCGGTCGCCGTAGGTCTGGCCAAGCAGGCGGTGCAGCGCGGTCAGGATCTTGATCTGGTGAATGCCTGCGCGTATGAGACCGCAGCGTTTGCGCTGGCTTTTTCCACCGAGGACCAGCGTGAAGGCATGCACGCGTTCCTCGAAAAACGCGTCGCGAAATTCAGCGGAAAATAAGCGGGCACGATCAACGGCGGCGAAACCGGAACGCAATAATGCTGCGGTGCATCAGCCGTTGTAATTGTGTCTGTGGTTCATCACAGACGTTATAATTATTCATCCCATCGTGACAGCGATTCGGGCACCATAAGTGCCGGAATTGTCGCGAAAAAATAGCCTCAAAAAGGTATTGTCCATGGATATGAATGACCTCCAGCCAGATCTGGATCCCGAAGAAACCCGTGAGTGGCTGGAAGCGCTGCAGTCGGTGCTGGAGCGTGAAGGGCCGGATCGCGCGAATTACCTGCTCGACCGTCTGGTCAATGAAGCGCGTCGTTCCGGCGCTTACATTCCATACAACGCCAATACTGCGTACCTGAACACCATCCCGCCGGAGCGCGAAGAACGTTCGCCCGGCGATGCTGAACTGGAACACAAAATCCGTTCGCTGGTGCGCTGGAATGCAATGGCCACCGTGATTCGCGCCAACAAGGAATCTTCCGAACTTGGCGGGCACATCTCCAGCTTTGCGTCAGCGGCGACACTCTATGACGTCGGCTTCAATCATTTTTTTCGCGCTGCCAACGAAAAATTTCTCGGCGACCTCGTCTATATCCAGGGCCACTCGGCACCGGGTGTTTATGCGCGCGCCTATCTTGAGGGGCGGATCACCGAGGAACAACTCGATAATTTCCGTCAGGAAGTCGACGGCAAGGGGCTGTCGTCCTATCCGCATCCTTGGCTGATGCCGGATTTCTGGCAGTTCCCGACGGTGTCGATGGGACTCGGGCCGCTGATGGCGATTTATCAGGCGCGTTTCATGCGTTACCTGAAAGACCGCGGCCTGATCGAAGGCCAGGGGCGCAAGGTCTGGGCGTTCATGGGCGATGGCGAGATGGATGAGCCGGAATCGCTGGGTGCGATTTCTCTGGCCGGCCGCGAAAAACTCGACAACCTGATTTTTGTCATCAACTGCAACCTGCAGCGGCTCGACGGGCCGGTGCG
>JAKFUJ010000295.1 GCA_021732805.1 Betaproteobacteria bacterium
ACTCCAGAACATCGCTTCAACTTGGCATGATCGATTTTTCAACCCTCATAAAATCAAAGGTTTGCACGCGTGTGCGCTTGGTCGCTGCGCTCCCCACGCGCTCGCGCATCACTTTTTCAACAACCTGCTAACCCTCTCCCCGTTCACACGGGGAGAGGGAATTTTATAAGTAACTGTTTTTAAATGTATTTTTAGAACGACCGCGGCATACCCAGAATGTGCTCACCGACGTAGGACAGAATCAGATTGGTCGAGATCGGCGCCACCTGATAAAGCCGCGTTTCGCGGAATTTGCGTTCGACGTCGTACTCCGCAGCAAAACCGAATCCACCGTGGGTTTGCAGGCAGGCATTCGCCGCCTCCCAGGACGCATCCGCTGCGAGCAGCTTGGCCATGTTGGCCTCGGCGCCACAGGGTTGTTTGGCATCGAACAGCGCGGCGGCCTTGTAGCGCATCAGGTTGGCGGCTTCGACGTTGACGTAACTGCGCGCAATCGGAAACTGCACACCCTGGTTCTGGCCGATCGGCCGGTCGAACACCACGCGGTCATTGGCATATTTGCGCGCACGATCGACAAACCAGTAACCATCGCCGATACATTCCGCGGCAATCAGGATGCGTTCAGCATTGAGGCCATCGAGGATGTATTTGAATCCGCGCCCCTCTTCGCCGATCAGGTTCTCGACAGGAATTTCCAGGTTGTCAAAAAACAATTCATTGGTCTCGTGATTGACCATGTTGCGGATGGGCTTGACGCTCATGCCCTTTTTCAGCGCATCGCGCAGGTCGACGATGAAGATCGACATGCCTTCGGATTTCTTTTTGACATCCGCCAGCGGCGTCGTACGCGCCAGCAGAATCATCAGCTCCGAATGCTGGATGCGCGAGATCCACACCTTCTGGCCATTGACGACATAACGGTCGCCCTTTTTTACCGCGACAGTTTTGATCTTGGTGGTGTCGGTTCCCGCAGTCGGCTCGGTGACGCCCATCGACTGCAACCGCAGTTCGCCGGTGGCGATTTTCGGCAGGTATTTTTTCTTCTGCGCGTCGGAGCCGTGACGCAGCACCGTACCCATGTTGTACATCTGGCCATGGCAAGCGCCGGAATTGCCGCCGCTGCGGTTGATCTCTTCCATGATGACCGACGCTTCGGTCAGCGTCAGCCCGGAACCGCCGTATTCCTCGGGAATCAGCGCCGACAGCCAGCCGGCCTCGGTCAGTGCGGTGACAAAAGCTTCGGGATAGCCGCGCGCCTCGTCGATCTGCTGCCAGTAGGCGCTGTCGAACTGGTTGCAGACGGCGCGAACACCTTCACGCAAATCGGCATGGCTGTTGTGGTCGGGCATGGACAGCATTGATGTGTTGGGAGGCGGGTAAAAATGTGGTTGGTCGAAGATATATCTCCCTCACCCCCGCCCCTCTCCCCGAGGGCGAGGGGAGATACTCGCAGGAAATGGCCAGCCATTTCCTGAACGAGCGGGACAGCAACGATTATAAACGTCCCGCGATTGTTCTACACTGCCGGTTCCGCAGACAGGAGGCTCCGTGCAGACCGACCAGCAGACCCGCGCCACACTATGGCCGGACCAGATTTTTGATGTGCTGAAAGAAACCGGCGTAACCCAGGTGGCCTATGTGCCCGACGCCGGCCACAGCAAACTCATTGCCCGCTGCCATGCCGAAAAATCCATGCATGCGGTTTCACTGACCACCGAGGAAGAAGGCGTCGCCATGCTGGCGGGCTCGTGGATGGGCGGCGCGAAAGGCGTGCTGCTGATGCAATCCAGCGGCGTCGGCAACTGCATCAACATGCTGTCGATGTTCCAGGAATGCCGCTTGCCGCTGCTGATGCTGGTGACCATGCGCGGTGTCTGGGGCGAATTCAATCCCTGGCAGGTGCCGATGGGCGGCAGCACCGCAAGTGCGCTGACGGGCGCCGGCGTCATCGTGCATTCCGCCGAGCGCGCCGAAGATATCCGCGACACGGTGTACGCCTCTGCCTGCCTCGCCTTCCAAACCTATCGTCCGGTTGCGGTGCTGATCCAGCAGCGCGTGGTCGGTTTCAAAAATTGGAGCAAGTAATATGGGCACAAAAATCGTGGCGACCAAAAAAGCGTCCGGACTGGATCGCCGCAAAGTAGTCGTTGCCCTGCTTGAAGACCGTGGCGATGCACTGGTCGTCACCGGTCTCGGTTCGCCGACTTATGACGCCTACGCCGCCGGCGACCATGACCTCAATTTTTATCTGTGGGGCGACATGGGTGGCGCCGCGATGGTCGGCCTCGGCCTGGCGCTCGCACAACCCAAACGCCGCGTGCTGGTGATCACCGGTGACGGGGAAATGCTGATGGGCCTGGGTTCGCTGGCCACCATCGCTGTTGATGCACCAAAGAACCTCGCCATCGCCGTGATCGACAACGGCCACTACGGCGAAACCGGGATGCAGCGCGCG
The DNA here is from genome assembly GCA_021732805.1 of Betaproteobacteria bacterium. Classification (GTDB taxonomy): domain Bacteria; phylum Pseudomonadota; class Gammaproteobacteria; order Burkholderiales; family SG8-41. Next base: position 2,456 of record JAKFUJ010000295.1, read on the forward strand.
CACACCGGACGCGGCGTCGACATTACCGGCATGGCCAAAGCCGCCGGCTTCAAATCGGCAACGACCATACATACGCAGGCCACGCTGAAACTATGGATCAGCAGATTCCATCGCCAGCCCGGCCCGGTGTTCGGCGATATCAAGGTCTCAGCAGTGGCGGCACCTATGGCACTGCCGGTGCGCGACGGCACGGCGATCAGGCATCGTTTCCGCAGCGCATTGCTAGGGGCGAAAGCACTGGAATAACACTCTGGTGGTTACCCCTCTCTCCGCCTCAAGTGTTCCCTTGACCCCAGCCCTGCTTTGCTTCAAGTGTGCCCTTGTCTCCCCGCGAGTTTACGGGGAGAGGGAGAGGTTTCCGGTTTTATCCCCTCGCCCCGCGTTAGCGGGGAGAGGGAATTCGGATACTTGAAAGCGATTAGCAATGAATACACCTTCCGAATCCCTCACTAAATATCACATGTTCATCGGCGGCGAATGGGTCGAAGCCGCCAGTGGCGATCATTTCCCCAGCGACAACCCATACACCGGCAAACCCTGGGCGCTGATTCCGCGCGGCAATGCAAGCGATGCAACGCGTGCCGTGGAAGCCGCGCATCGCGCATTTACTTCCGGTGAATGGCCGAAATTTAATGCCACCAGGCGCGGTGCACTGCTGCGCAAACTGGGCGACTTGATTACCGAACACTCAAAGGCACTCGCCGAAACCGAAGTGCGCGACAACGGCAAGCTCTACGCCGAGATGAGCGCGCAGACCGCGTACATGGCGCAGTGGTACTACTATTTCGGCGGCCTCGCCGACAAGATCGAAGGCGCGGTGATTCCGATCGACAAACCCGACACCTTCAACTACACGCGCCACGAGCCGCTGGGCGTGGTGGCGATGATCATTCCGTGGAATTCACCGCTGCTGCTGCTGGCGTGGAAACTGGCCCCGGCCCTCGCTGCCGGCAACACGGTGGTGATCAAGCCGTCCGAGTACACCTCGGCATCGGCGCTGGAATTCATGAGGCTGATTGAGCAGGCCGGATTCCCGCCAGGTGTGGTCAACGTGGTCACCGGATTCGGTGCAGAAGTCGGCACGCCGCTGGTTGAACATCCGAAAGTCGCCAAGGTCGCCTTCACCGGCTCGGATGCGACCGGGCAAAAAATCTACGAAGCCGCCGCCAAGGGTCTGAAACGCGTCAGCATGGAACTCGGCGGCAAATCGCCGAACATCGTGTTTGACGATGCGCAGCTCGACAATGCGGTCAAAGGCGTCATCTCCGGCATCTTCGCCGCCACCGGGCAGACCTGCATCGCCGGATCACGCCTGCTGGTGCAGCAATCGATCCACGACCAGTTCGTCGACAAACTGCTGGCGCTGGCGAAAACCGCGAAAATGGGTAATCCGATGAGCCTCGACACCCAGGTCGGCCCGGTGACCAATCCACCGCAGTTCGAGAAAATCCTCGGCTACATAGCCATCGCCAAAGGCGAAGGCGCGAAAGCCGTACTCGGCGGAGCCAAGGCAACACGTCCTGAATGCGGCAGTGGCTGGTTTGTCGAGCCGACCATCTTCACCGGCGTCAACAACGCGATGCGCATCGCGCAGGAAGAAGTATTCGGACCGGTGCTGTCGGTAATTCCATTCAAGGATGAGGAAGAAGCCATCGCCATCGGCAACGACGTGGTATTCGGTCTCGCCGCCGGGGTATGGACGCAGAACATGCGCCGCGCCTTCACCATGAGCGAACGCCTGCAGGCCGGCACGATATGGGTCAACACCTATCGCGCAGTGTCATACCTGTCACCGTTCGGCGGCTACAAGCGCTCCGGCATCGGCCGCGAAAACGGTCAGGACATGATTTACGAATACCTGCAGACCAAGAGCGTGTGGATATCCACAGCGACTGAAGTGCCGAATCCGTTCGTGATGCGCTAAATTCAGCACAGTGTGCACGGTGGTAACAGGGTCTGTGAAACGATTTATGCTCGGAACGTCCGAGATCATCCGTCGCGGTGGAGGTTCGTGATGCGTGCTGGTGTGAATGACCTGCACACAGCTCACCATTGCCGTCCAGCAGGGTGCAACTCCCGAGTACACCACGCCCGCCGAATTTGCAGCCTATATTGCCGAGGAGATATCAAAATGGACAGCAGACATCAAACAGGCCGGCATTCAGGCCAATTAAGAGCACAGTACGCATGAAAGTTTCCGATTTTCTGCTGCAAACGCTCGAAAAAAACGGCATTACGCACATTTTCGGAAATCCCGGCACCACGGAAATTCCACTGGTCCGCGCCTGCGAAAAGCGCAAGAAGCTGAAGTACATCGTGGCGTTGTCGGAAGTCGCTGCCGTACCGATGGCGGACGGATATGCGCGCGCAACAAGATCGCTGGGCGTAGTCAATCTGCATGTCGCACCGGGACTGGGCAATGGCATGGGCAATCTCTACACGGCAGGCATTGCCGGTACACCCCTGCTGGTCTTGATCGGCGGGCAGGATCGGCGCTTTCTGCATACCAATCCGATCCTCTGGGGACCGGTTGAACGCATGGCCGGCACGGTATGCAAGGCCGTTTTCGGACTCAACACACTGCATGACGCGGCAGCAAACGTAATGCGCGCCCTGCGTGTTGCCTTGACCCCGCCTTATGCCCCGGTGGGACTGATCTGCCCTCCTGATCTGCTGGAACTGGAAATTGATGCTTCGCCTTCCAGGATTAGCGCGCCACTGCTGTCACCGTTATCCGCAGGCGACGTGATGCTGTATGCCCGGTTTCTTGCAAAAGCAAAAAAACCCGCCTTGATTGCAACTGAAAGCGTTCACTGGAACGCCGCAGGTGATGTTCTGGAAACCCTTGCCCGAAAAATCAGCTTGCCTGTGTATGCCGCCCCCTATACCGGCGTTCTGCCGATATCGGCAAAATCTCCGTGCTACGCGGGCTATCTCCCGCCGAGCTTCGAGCAAATCTCGGACCGTCTTGCGCAGCACGATGCTCTTTTATTCATTGGCGGGCGCGGGCTGCGCACCACACTCTTCAGCAAAGCAATGCTGCCCCAGAACAAGGCCTGGCTTGGCGATGATGGATCAGTCCAGTCCCCCGATGGCGAGTTTGAAGTGGCACGCATCGTCGACATAAGGGAATCTCTGGCAAAAATAAGTCAATCCATGAAGCCTGTCCGGAAAAAGCAGCGCATATCGGAACGGGCTGCTGCCGCACCGCCATCCGCACAAAAAGGAATTTTTCATCCATCGCGCGCAATTCACACCCTGCTCAACCAATACAAGGAAGCGATATGGGTGGATGAATCAGGGCTTTCCACGTCGGATGTACGGCAGTGGATGAAATCGGAATCCGGTGACTACATCATCAACGGCAGCGGCGGAATCGGCTGGGGACTGGCCGCATCAGTTGGCGTCGCCATCGGCAGGCCCGGCCGCCAGGTAGTCGCCATAGTCGGGGATGGCTCGGCATTGTATGCCTCCGAAGCCCTGTGGACCGCCGGGCATCATCATGCGAAATTGCTGCTGATCGTGCTGTCCAATCGCCGCTATGCGACGTTGAATGAAGCGGCAAGCCGGCTGGCAGGCGGCCCGCTGAAAGCCTTTACGATCGAACCGCCGATACTGGATTTTTCCGGGCTTGCCGCCCTGCACGGATTCAAATACGAATCGGCCGCCACCGAAAATGAGCTTGAGATTTTCATAAGAAAATCCCGCGGAAAAACCGCTTCCAATACGATGCTGGAACTCAAGCTGCACCCAGAAACAAAACCGGTTACGGCATCACGCCATTTTTAAGCCGGTTTGACAAACCCCGGCGGCAGCGTTTCCTCGAACGACGGCCGCGCCGCGACCTCTGCCAGCCACTTCGCCAGCTTCGGCGCGCGGCTGCGCCAGTCGTGGGCATAACGAAAATCCGTGTACTGCATGGCCACGCCCATCACGATGTCGGCCAGACCGAAGCGGTTGCCGAGCAGGAATTCGCTGTTTTCTTTCATCGTTTTTTCCGCAAGGTCGATGGCGCGCGCAATGCGCTGCTCTTCACGCGCCATTTTTTCCGGCATCTGTTTCTCTTCAGGGCGGCGGATCTCCAGTATCCGGGCAATGCCCGAGTCAATGATGCCCTGCCCCAGCGCCTGCCACCATTGCGACTGCCAGTAACCGGCGGGATCGCGAGGAGTGAAGGATTTGCCGTCGGCATGGTCGAGGTAATGCACCACCAGCACCGATTCGAACATGTAGCTGTCGCTGCCGATTTCCAGCGCGGGCACCTTGGACAACGGGTTCTTGATGATGATCGGGCTGTCCTCGACCCACGGATCCTCGATGACGAATTCAACCGGCATGTTCTTTTCGTGGATGAGCACGCGCGCCTTGCGCACGTAGGGAGAGGTGGTCGAGCCATACAGCTTCATGGGGAACTCCTGATCGATGATGTTGCGGAAAACCGTTATTTTAACGTTTTGACAGCCGTGCGGACATCATGACGCGCGCATCGCCCGCTCGACCGCTTCCCGCCCGAGTTGCGGAGCCACCAGCTGAATCATGTCGGTGAGATAACGGCGCAGATGTGTACCGGGACGCAGGCTGATGGTCATCACACTTTCAGCAAACAACCGGGTCACATCTACGGCATGCAGGCGTGAGTCCGCGCGCCGGTCCACCGCAATGGTCGGCACCACAGCGACACCCAGTCCCTCGGCGACATAAGCCTTGATCACATCAGAGTCGCTGGCGCTGACCACGTATCGGGCTGTCACACCGGAATCCCGGAAGGCTTGCGTGATGATCTGCCCCCCACGGGAGCGCGGATGGTAACTGACCACCGGATAGTCGGCAAAATCGTTGAGGACAATGCGCTTTTTGCGGCTAAGGGGATGTCCCTTGGGCATGATCAGACTGCGCCGGATCGGCCCCACAGGCAGTTGCACCAGTTCCGATTGTTTGCCTGCCAGTTCAGTGCTGATGCCGATATCGGCATCGCGCGATGCCACCAGTTTCTGGATGTCATCGGGTTCGGCCTGCAGCAGGTGCAGCTGCACTTCCGGATAACGTCTGGCAAACGCCCGCAACGGAACCGGCAAGGTGTAACGGGCATGCAGATGGCTGGTCGCCAGCACCAGCCGCCCCGCCCCCTCGTTGCGCGTATCCGCCGCAATCAGCGCAATATTTTCGGTTTCGTTGAGCAATCGCTCGGCAGCAGCCAGTATTGCGCGCCCGGCATCGGTAATACCCAGTATGCGATTGGTCTTCCGTACCAGCAGGTCGGTACCCAATTCCTGTTCCAGCAACTGAATCTGCCGGCTCACACCCGGCTGTGAAGTGTGCAGCGCCACCGCCGCCGCCGAAATGCTCAGCGATTGCCGCGAAATTTCACGCAGATAGCGCAGTTGTTTGAGGGTCATCACATGCAATTATACGTCTTGTCATAAATTAATAGCATGATGATATACATATTAATTCTTTTATCGCATGACAAAGACTTGCTAGCATGGCGGTCATCAATCAACTGCCGGACGGAACTGCCGCCCTGCGACCACTGGAGATCCTGATGATTACCGTAACCCGCATGAGCAAACACATAGGCGCCGAAATTACCGGCGTGGATCTGACCAAGCCGCTGGCCGACGATACCTTTGAACAAATTGCCAAAGCCTTCTTTGACAACGAGGTTGTATTTTTCCGCAACCAGAAAATCACCCCGGCGCAGCAGGTCGAGTTCACGCGGCGCTTCGGCATCCTTGAGCAGCATGTGCGCAAGGAAAGCCGCCTGCCCGGCCACCCGGAAATCCTCGTCGTCTCCAACCTGCTCAATGAACAGGGCAAGGCCATCGGCGCGCAGGACGCCGGACGGTTCTGGCACAGCGACCTGTCGTACAAAAAAGAGCCGAGCCTGCTGTCGGCGCTGTATGCCGTCGAAGTCCCGGTCAAGGACGGCAAAGTCCTGGGCGATACCAATTTCACCAGCACCACTGCGGCCTACGATGCGCTGCCCGAAGCCATGAAGCAGCGCCTGCAGGGCCTGAAAAACGTGCACAGCTACCGCTACTACCGCGAAAAAAACATCCGCGCCCAGAAGGAAGAACAGGCCCGCGGCGCGCACACCGTTCAGGAACATGTGCTCACCGAAGAGCAACTGAACAGCGTGCCTGACGTCGATGCGCCCATCGTGCGCACCCATCCTGTGACCAAACGCAAAGGCCTGTTCATCAACGAAGCCCACACTTCAGCCATTGTCGGCCTGCCCCGGGCCGAGGGTGAGGCTTTGCGCGACGAAATCTGCCAGCACACGATCAAGCCCGAATTCCAGTACCGCCACCACTGGCAGGCCGGCGACCTGCTGCTGTGGGACAACTGCTCTGCGCTGCACAAGGCCAACTTCGATTACGACCTGCCGCTGCGTCGTCTCATGTATCGGACTACCG
>JAKFUJ010000081.1 GCA_021732805.1 Betaproteobacteria bacterium
ACCTCAGGCAGATACCAGGACATGAATTCCGCACCGCGTCTGACATGGGTGCGGGTATATTCCGCGCCGTGTTTCTTGTCGGCGTCGTCAAGCCGGCGCAGATAGCCGATGTCATGGAACAGCGCACTGACAGTACCCAGCTGGAACAGCCGTTCACTCATCACCCTGGTACCGGTCGCCTGCGCGCAGCCATCCATCAGCCGCGACATGGCCAGCGTCACTTCGAGAATATGCTGGATGTCGTGATAATTGGTTTCGCAGGCGTGGTAGCCGGGAAATTCGCCGCGGTAAAGCCGGCCGATATCCGCGAATACGCGCAGCATCCCTGACGGAAACTGTCTGCGGTAAATCTGCTCGTAGATTTGGGCGACTTCAAAGGAAACCGATGCCGGATCCATGGTATCGACCTGATTGGTAACATCCAGTGTCGAACAGTGGCGGTCCGTCGATTCCTGATACGCGCCCTGATCCCTGCGTGTCATTTTCGTCGATTTTTGTTGTATCTGGCTATAGTAACTATAATGTCACGGCACGTGCAATGCCGGCGTGCTCTGCTGCATCGTCAGGTTTGGAGCCGGTGTAAGACCATGTGGCAGGTCGGCTGCCGGGCGGTAAAATCTTTCCAATAAATCACGGTGTTAAAGCCATGCACCCGCAAACTGTCTACGCCAAGACCTCCAAGGGCGTTCTTGAATTCAAGAACAAAACTGCCAGGCTTGACCGAAGCTCCGGCAACATTTTCCTGTCGGTTGACGGCAAATCCACGTTCGCTGAACTGGTGGCGAAAAGCAAGCTGGAAGCCAGGGATGTCGAAGGCATACTCGACGAATTGACCAAGGCGGGTTACGTCAAGGTTTTCTCCACGCCGACGCCTGCCCCCGCTGCAACCCGACCAGCTGCTGCCGCACCCGCAGCCGACGAAGTGGAAATGGACCTCGACTTTACTTCTCCCGAAGCCGTAGCCCAGGTCAACGCGGAAGCAGAAGCCCGCAAACAAAAGGAGGCCCAGGCCAAGGCACGGGCGCAGGCTGCGGCCAAGGCAGCGATGGAAGCCAAGGCCCGCCAGCAGGCGGAAGCCCAGGCCCGGGTCGCGGCCGATGCCCGCGCCAAAACCGAAGCCGAAGCGAAAGCAAAAGCGGATGCTGTGGCCCGTGCTGCTGCCACCGCTCGCGCCAAAGCCGAAGCCGAATCCAAAGCCGCCGCGGATGTCCAGGCCAAGGCTGCAGCAGAAATCCGCCTCAAGGCCGCGCAGGAAGCATCCACAAAAGCCGAGGCCGAAGCCCGCGCGCGCGCGCAATCGGAAGCACGTGCAAAAGCCGAAGCGATGGTCAAGGCCACCGCGGAAGCCAAAGCCCGCGCCGAAACAGAAGCACAGGAAAAAGCAGAAGCCGAAGCCAATGCCCACGCTGCTGCCGAGACCAAGGCCCGTGTCGCCCTCGAAGCACAGATGAAAGCGATGGCGGAAGCGCTGGCGCGCGCCCAGGATTCAGCCAAACGCGAAGCCGAAGCGCGAGTCCGGATGGAAGCCGATATCAAGGCCCGCCTTGAAGCCGAACGCAAAGCGGTGGAAGAAGCCGAGGCGCGGGCCAAAGCCGCTGAAGACGCGGTTGCGCAGGCAAGGCAGATGGCAGAGGAAGCAGCGCGCGCCAAAGCTGCTGCTGAAGCCCGTGCCGCCCAAGGGGCAGACCCGGAGTCCATGGCCAAAGCCGTGGCTGCGATGCAGGCACTGGAAGCAGCCAAGGCACGGGCACGTGCAGAAGCGGAAGCCCGTATCACGGCTGAAGCACGCGCCAAGTCTGAAGCCGAGACTCGCACGCGCGAGGAAGAGCAGCGCAGAATTACCGCAGAGGCTGAACAAAAAACGCGCGCCGAAGTCGATGCCAAGGCCAACGCTGAACTGAAATCACTGCGCGAACAGGCGCGGCAGGCTTCGGCTGAAGCAGAAACCCGCGCCGAAGAAGAAAAACGCGCGCGCGAGGAAATGGAAGCCAAGATCGCTTCCGAGCGGCGCGCACGCGAAGAAGCTGAAGCCAAAATTGCCGCCGAGCGGGAACTGCATGAAGTAGCTATCCGCAAGGCTCAGGCCGAAGCCGAGACCAAGGCACGAGCCGAAGTTGAAGCCGTCATGGAAGTCGAGCGCCGCAAACGCGAAGAGGCCGAGAAAAAAGCACAGGCAGAAATTGCCGCACGCACGGTTGCCGAGCGCAAGGCGCGGGAAGAAGCCGAGCGTCAGATCGAAATCGCGCAAAAAGCGCGCGCAGACGCTGAACGCCTCGCCCGTGAAGCCGGATCGGCCGAAAACGAAGAAAGCAAAAAAGCCCGCGAAGAGGCTGAATATCGGGCGAAGATGGCCGAGGCTGCGGTCGTCAAAGCCAAGACGCAGATGGAAGCCGAAAAGCTGGCACGCGCCCAGGCAGAGGATCGCGCCAAAAAAGAAGCTGTGGAGCGCGTGATGCGCGAAACAGAATTGCGCGAAAACGCCGAGAAAAATGTCAAATCAAGGGTCGAGGAAGAATTGCGCGCGCGCGCCCGTGCCGAGGCCGAAGCCGATGCGCGCTACCGCACTGAAGCCGAAGAACGTGCCAAAGTGTCTGCTGCGGATCGCAAGCTGCGCATGGAATCCGAAGCGCGCGTTGCGGCCTCATCTTTCCGCTCGGACAAAAAACCGCGCAACAAGGCGGTGATGGCCGGCATCGGCCTGCTGGTGCTTGTTGCCGGCGGACTTGGCGCACTGCAGCTGATGCCTCTGGGCGGTTATATACCTGCGGTACAGGAACTGGCCTCTCAGCGCATCAAGCAGCCGGTGCGTATTTCCAACATGCACTACACCATCTATCCGGAACAAATGCTCCGGCTGGAACAAGTCAGCATCGGGGGCGCCCAGCAGATCAAAGCCAATACCATCAGCATACCGATGATGCCGTGGAGCCTGTTGCTGGGCGCGACCGAGTTCGACACCATCACCGCCAACGCGGTGACCATTGAGCCCGCCGGCATCGACCTGCTTCCTGCATTGTCCAAAGGCGCTGATGGCGCCGCGCTGAAAATAGACCAGCTTCGCCTGACGGGCATCAAGGTCAGCGGCCTTCCCTTCGATGTGCCGCAGTTCGAGGCGACGATCAACTTCAGCCGCAGCGGCGCCATGCAGAAAATGCGCCTGAGCGACGGCAAGATGACGGTCAATGCGATCCCCAAGGACAACGGGCTGGCGCTGAGCATTGAAGCGCGTGAATGGCAATTGCCGGAAGGACCCGCGCTGCAGTTCAGTGATCTTTCGGTAACCGCACAGGTGGATCGGCAGCAGGCGACGATCAGCGCCATCGAGGGTCGTGTCGGCGGCGGGCGCATCAAGGGCGCGGCCAAGGCAACTTATGGCGGCGCCATCACTGTCGAGGGCGAATTCAACCTTGAAAACGGCAGGCTGCAGGAACTCCTTCCGGCCTACACCCGCGAGTTCTCGGCCAACGGCTCGCTGAACGCCAACGGCAGTTATGCGCTGGCGGGAAAAAATCTGCAATCACTGTTCGATGCCAATGCAGCCGAGGCCACTTTCACCATCAGTACCGGCGAACTGATCAACATTGATGTCGTTCGCGCCATGCAGTCACCGGCCGCCGGCGGCACCCGTGGCGGCAAAACAAAATTTGACACGCTGAGTGGCGCACTCAGTGTCAATAACGGCCGCTACAGTTACAAGCAACTGCAACTGGTCTCGGGGCCGCTGAATGCCAGCGGCGCCTTCAATGTTGCCAACGACGGCGCGCTCTCGGGTCGTATCACCGCCGAACTCGGCAACAAGGGATTGATTGTGGCTCGCGGCGGGTTATCGGTTGCCGGCGCCGTGCGTGACCCGCTGCTCCGCCCCTGATCATCGCCCCGAAACGTAAAAAAGCCCGCGCCTTGCAGCGCGGGCTTTTTACTGAATAACAAAATCCGCAGTTGTTTACTGCACCCCTGACTGCGCAGCGCGCAGCGCCGCGATGCGGTCATCCAGCGGCGGATGCGACATGAACAGTTGCGCCAGACCGCCACCGCCCGAGATGCCAAATGCCGACATTTGCGCCGGCAACGCGGACTGCCCGTGGTTCATTTTCAGGCGCTCCAGCGCGGCGATCATCTTCTGCCGTCCCGCCAGTTCCGCGCCGCCGGCGTCGGCACGATATTCGCGCTGCCGGCTGAACCACGCCACCACCATGCTCGCCAGCACGCCCAGCACCAGTTGCGCAACCATCGTTGCGATAAAAAAACCCGGACCCGTTCCGCGCTCGTTCTTCAGCAGCACCCGGTCGACGAAAAAACCGACCACGCGCGACAGGAACAGCACAAAGGTGTTGAGTACACCCTGCACCAGCGTCAGCGTCACCATGTCGCCGTTGGCCACATGGCTGACTTCATGACCGAGCACGGCTTCCGCCTCGTCCTGCGACATGTTATTGAGCAAGCCGGTGCTGACGGCAACCAGCGCACTGTTGCGGTTCCATCCGGTGGCAAATGCGTTGACATCCGGCGCATCGTAAATCGCCACTTCCGGCATGCCGATACCGGCGCGCTCAGCCTGACGGCGCACGGTATCGACCAGCCAGCGTTCAGTCTGGTTTGCAGGCACTTCGATGACCTTGGCGCCGGTGGACATTTTCGCCATCCATTTCGAGATCAGCAGCGAAATGAACGCGCCGCCGAAACCGAAGACCGCGGCAAACACCAGCAAGCCCTGCAGGTTGAGACCGGTTTCATTGGTCAGCGCCTGGTCGATGCCCAGCAACTGCATGGTGACGCTGAGCACTGCGAGAATCGCGAAGTTGGTGACGATCAGCAGAAAAATGCGTTTCATGTTTTTTTCAAACCCTCAATAGGTGGAACACGGCCATTAGATAGGGATGGATTCTGTAAGTTCAAGTAGGTGCATGGCGTATTTAAATAACGTAAGTAATTGTTTTTATTGTATATTTATAACGCATTACAGGATGGCTGTAGCGCTGTGATTCTACATCAGCCGCCGGGTTTCACCTGCAGCCAGAAAGTCACAGGGCCGTCGTTGGTCGACGTCACTTCCATGTGCGCACCAAACCGCCCCTGCGCAACCTTCGGGTGACCATGTCGCGCCTGCGTCACCACATGCTCGAACAGCATTCTGCCCTGCTCCGGCGCAGCCGCAGTTGAAAATCCCGGCCGCAATCCCCTGCGCGTATCTGCTGCCAGCGTGAACTGCGGCACCAGCATCAATCCGCCGCCGCTGTCGCGCAGCGACAGATTCATTTTGCCCGCATCGTCATTGAACACGCGATAGTTCAGCAACCGCTCGAGCAAGCGGTCAGCCTCTGCAACCGTGTCGCCGGCTTCCACACCCAGCAGCACCAGCAATCCGTGTTCTATGGCGCCCAGCGTCACACCGTCCACCACCACCCGCGCCAGGCTGACACGCTGCAACAGGGCAATCATTGATCGTTCCCGGCAATTATTTCAGTATGGATGGCGCAGACCGCGATGAAGGCGATTGACGGTCGCGCAATCGCCCCGGCCGGAAATGATCACGGTCATCGTAATATCCGGGATGCTCGTTATCCCGGCACCAGCCGGGTACACCCAGCACCGGCAGCGGCGCCAGTTCCGTCGTCAGCAGCAGCGATCGCGGATCGGCAATCCGCGCGGCCGCGCAACCATCGATGAACCGCAGTTGCTCCGCCGGCGCAAGGTCGAGAACCTCATTTTTTACTTCCAGCAGCAGCGCCCGCCCGGTGATGCCCTTGAAAGGCGCCAGCGCTTTCTCGTACAAGGCATGACCGAACGGCACAAAGCGCATGGCGGCGACGACTCTTGAACGGCTGTCCCAGAACAGGGGTTTCCACAGAAAACCGCGAATCATGCCGAGCAGCGCGGCATCCGTTGACAGCACGATGATCCCGCTCTCGTCGAACAGCGTCAGTGCATCGCGCACCGTTCCGCGACCGGCTCCCGCCGCCGCAGATGCTGCGGTCAGTTCCCGGAAATGTCGCGCATTCAACGCCGCCTTGGTGTACGGAAACATCAGCCACACCAGTACATTGAGCAAGTCGTGCCAGTTGCGTTCGCGGAATTCCAGTTCACCGCGCAAGTACAGGCGCAGTTCATGAGCAACAATCGCGCCCTCCGCATCCGGCGTCACCAGACGCAACGGCAGGCCGGACACGGTATGTATCCCCGCACCGTCGATGATTGCCTGCAGCGCCGGCGTTGCCGGCCAGTCATCGCCCGCAACAGCGCGCGCGCCATCGCGCAATGCCGCCAGTATCGGCGAACGCCCGGCAAACGACTGGTCCCATTGATTCATCACCGGAGTGTACGATGCGCCGGCGTTTTCCAGTAAACTCGCGTGCTTCCCAGTACCCGAATGACGTACGCAAACATGAACCATGACTGAACAGGCTGATTGCGCCATCCCCGGCCCCGGCGAGCCGGCGCAGGACTTCACTTTTTCCGGGCCGCGCGATCACGGCATTCCGGAACTAGTCCATCTTTTCGGCATCGAATCGCCGGGTTTGACTTCATCAGTGGCCATTGCCGACCACGTGGCCGAAATACTCCAATAAGAAAACTCCATGACCAACGACGACGCTTTCCGTACCACTGCCAAGGGCCGCGCCGAAATCGCGGCAAAACCGGGCGAACTGAAGCCGGGCATCAGGGGTCTGCTTGCCGCCATCGGTGAGAAAGCGACCGCTGAAAACCTGCGTAACCTTTTTCCGCGCGCCGGCAACATCGCGGCCGCCCTCGACATGCTGCTCCAGGAGGGCTATATCGAGTCGCTGTCGTCCCCTGCTCCGGCGCCCGACCCCAACAAAGTTGATAAACTGAAAAATTTTCTCAGTCAACGCCCGAAGGAACCGACGCTGCAACAGCGCAAGCAGGCCGAAGGGACATTATCCGGCGCACGCAGACTCAAAGCCGGCTACCAGATCAGCATCCTCAACCGGCCGGGCAAACCGGTCGCGCCGCGCGGCGGCGGCAAACACGTGATCCTGATCATCGACAGCCACGAGGCGGAAGCGCTGGCTGCCGCGCGCGCCATGATGCAGGGCGGATTTGACATCCGCGGCGCGGCCAACCGCACCGAGATCGCCGCGGCGCTGGCCAAAACCCCGCTGCCCGATCTGATTTTCATCGATGTCGAAATGCACGATGCCGTCGGCCTCGATGTGCTGGGCAAACTGCACGAGCATCCGCAATTCAAATCGACACCGATCATCGTGGTCACCGCCCGCGCCGAACGCGACGATATCGTCGCTGCGCTGGCCTACGGCGCCTCGGGCTATCTCAACAAGCCGGTGAAACCGGATACCCTGTTGCGCCACGCAAAGGACGCTCTCGGTCTGGCTTGAGGTACTTCAAGACCGTCGATCCGGCAGCGCCCGGAACCGCAGTCTGTTCGTGCAGCACACCACCGCCCGCATCCGCGATATCCCCGACCGGCCGCAACAGCGGAAGCCGGCCGGGGTATGCTTGTTTACTGCTGCTTGGCGCCTTCGCCGAGGCGGCGGCCGAGGCCCACAACGTAGGGCGTGGCACGCGCAGCCAGCAGCGGGTCGGCAGAGGGCTCGACACCCTTGGGCAGGACGATCGGGTTGAAGGTGATCGTCAGGCAGTCGCCGCCGCCATCGGGAGCGACCGACTTGACGACCAGGCGGCCCATGTTGACCTTGCGGCGGTCGTCGGGGAGCGGCACTACGGCGCTGTCGATGCGATCACCGGCCTGGGCAAGCTGCAGGTTGAAGTTGAAAGCCACGCCACCGCCGGCTACGCGCTGGCGCAGATCGTCAAACAGGAAACTGGGACCCTTGGCTTTGGCTTCCTCGTCGCTCAGGCCTTGCGTGCCGCCTGCGGGTTCGAAAATCCACTTGCCGAATTGCTTGTCGCCTTTGGCGTTGACGAAAGCGAAGGCATGCACACCCCAGTAGTTGATCGTGCCGAAACTCGCCGGCACCGGCTGGCTGGCGAAGTAACGGCCTTGCAGCAGCACCTCGGGGTTGGCTTCGGCGAAGGTCTTGACCTTGACCGGATCAGCCGCCTTGGTGGCCGGATCGGGCTGCAGCGACTGCACACGGCCGAAAAACTGTTCCGGCGTGGCAGCGCCGAACACCGGCGCGGAGATATTGCCCATCTGCCAGGTTTCTCCGCCCGGCAGGTTGAATTGCAGCGCCATGTTGCGCTGGCTGCGGCCGTTGTCGGCCGCTTTTGGGCTGGCGCCGCCGACCGAGAAACGCACGATCACCGGCACCGGCTTGCCGCTGAAGGCCGATGCTGTCGACAACGCGCGGCCCTCGGCGCTGCCGACGAACTCGCCGGTGGCACAGATGCCTTTGGCGCCCGAACGGCGATAGCCTTCGAATTTGCCGAAGGTGGCCTCGAACTGATCGAGGAAGCGGTTGGGGTCGACCTGCGCGTACGCCGGCAGACTGGTCAGCATGGCGGCGCCGGCAAGGGCTGATGCAGTAAAGGACATGGCACGAACGTTGGTCATGGCTACTCCTTGCTTGAGTGTGATTGAAAGTGAAACGTCTGGTTTTTGAGCATGTGGCAAAAATTTGGTAGCGGCAGTGCCAGGTTCCTTACACCGGGTTGCGATCACTCCAGTACGTAAACAATAAATGACAAGAACGGGCATCAGATATTTAACCATCTGTTTTTATTTATTTATTCGAAAAGAACGCACCTCACGCCCGCTGATGCGAGCGCAGGCCGTTTATGCCGGCGGTATGCGGGGCCAGGCAGTTCCGCGCACGGGTTGTTACTGCGCGAAACTCAGCTCCCGGTACTTCAGCGCCGCCACTGCAGCGGCGGCTCATCCAGTGCCGCGGCCTGCTCGCGCAAGGCC
>JAKFUJ010000359.1 GCA_021732805.1 Betaproteobacteria bacterium
ATACCGAATCATCAGCATACCGAAGTCGCATTTACTGCGATTTTCGGCGTCGGCCGTAGCCGTGCCCGCGCGATTTGCGCAGCTGCCGGCATCAACACCGCGGCAAAAATCAAGGACTTGTCCGATTCGGACATGGACAAATTACGCGAGCAGGTGGCCAAAGTCACGACCGAAGGCGATCTGCGCCGCGAAATTTCGATGAATATCAAACGGCTGATGGACCTTGGCACCTGGCGTGGCAAGCGTCATCGCGCCGGATTGCCGATGCGCGGACAGCGCACCCGTACCAATGCGCGCACGCGCAAAGGCCCGCGCAAGGCGGCAGTAAAAATCCAGCGGCCGACCGCTGCGTAACCGAGAGTAATTATTTATGGCTAAGGCAAGCACCAGGGTTCGCAAGAAGGTCAAGAAAAACGTGGCGGAGGGCGTGGCGCATGTGCATGCGTCGTTCAACAACACCATCGTCACCATCACTGACCGTCAGGGCAACGCGCTGGCCTGGGCAACCTCGGGCAGCAACGGTTTCAAGGGTTCGCGCAAATCGACACCCTTTGCGGCACAGATCGCTGCAGAGAAGGCAGGGCGCCTGGCGCAGGAATGCGGCGTGAAAAACATCGAAGTCCTGATCAAGGGCCCGGGGCCCGGTCGCGAATCTGCGGTCCGCGCTCTGAACGCCGTCGGTTTCAAAATCACCAGCATCTCGGATGTGACGCCAGTGCCGCATAACGGCTGCCGTCCACCGAAGAAGCGCCGAATTTAAGGAGATCCCACAGTGGCCAGGAATCTCGATGCAAAATGCCGGCAATGCCGTCGCGAAGGCGAAAAACTCTTCCTCAAGGGGGAGAAGTGCTTCACCGACAAATGCGCCATTGAGCGCCGCAATTATCCGCCCGGCCAGCACGGCCAGAAAAGCACCCGCTTGTCGGGTTATGGTGTGCAGTTGCGCGAAAAGCAGAAGGTTCGCCGCATTTACGGCATCCTCGAGCGGCAGTTCCGCAAGACCTACAAGGAAGCGGCCGCCAGCCGCGGCGTGACCGGCGAAGCGCTGTTGCAGAGCCTGGAAAGCAGGCTTGACGGCGTGGTCTACCGCATGGGATTCGGTGCATCGCGCACGGAAGCCCGCCAGGTGGTGCGCCACAACGGCATTCTGGTCAACGGCCGGCGTGTGAACATCCCGTCGTACCAGTGCCGTCCGGGCGACGTCGTCGAAGTGGCCCAGGCCGCCAAGGCGCAACTGCGCATCAAGGGCGCCGCCGAAGCCGCAGAATCCCGCGGGTATCCGGAGTGGGTTGAAGTCGACTCGAAAGCGCTCAAAGGCACTTTCAAGGCGCGCCCGCAGCGTTCCGAATTGCCCTCAACCATCAACGAGTCGCTCATCGTCGAGCTGTACTCGAAATAATTCCCGAGAGGTAGTCAAGCCATGTCCAGCAGCGCCTTCCTCAAGCCCCGGATCATCGACGTGCAGGGTGTATCCCCGTTCCATGCGAAGGTCACGATGGAGCCGTTCGAGCGCGGTTACGGCCATACGCTCGGCAATGCGCTGCGCCGCACCTTGTTGTCCTCGATGCCCGGCTATGCCGCGACCGAGGTCAAGATCGCCGGCGTGCTGCACGAATACTCCACGATCGACGGTGTGCAGGAAGACGTCGTCGATATTCTGCTTAACCTCAAAGGCATCGTTCTCAGGTTGCATAACCGCGATGAAGCGATCCTGAACCTGAAAAAATCAGGCGAAGGCGTCGTGACCGCAGCGGATATCGAGCCGATGCATGACGTTGAAATCGTCAACCCCGATCACGTGATTGCCCATCTGACTGCCGGCGGCAAGCTCGACGTGCAGATCAAGGTCGAAAAAGGCCGGGGTTATGTTGCCGCGGTGACCCGCCGTGGCGTGGACGACACGCGCAGCGTCGGCGGCCTGATGCTGGATGCATCCTACGGTCCGGTGCGTCGCGTCAGCTACGCCGTGGAGTCGGCGCGCGTCGAACAGCGCACTGACCTCGACAAACTGGTGATCGACATTGAAACCAACGGCGCTATTGATCCCGAAGAAGCCGTGCGTTATGCGGCCCGTGTGCTGGTTGATCAATTGTCGGTGTTTGCCGATTTGAAAGGCACCCCGGCGCTGATCGAAGAGAAAAAAGCGACTCAGATTGATCCGGTGCTGCTGCGCCCGGTGGACGATCTGGAATTGACCGTGCGTTCTGCGAACTGCCTGAAAGCGGAAAACATTTATTACATCGGTGATCTGATCCAGCGCACTGAAACCGAGCTGTTGAAGACCCCGAATCTGGGTCGCAAGTCTCTGAACGAAATCAAGGAAGTACTGGCTTCCCGCGGCCTGACGCTGGGGATGAAGCTGGAAAACTGGCCGCCGGCCGGTCTGGAAAAGATTTAAGAGGGCATCATGCGTCATCGTCACGGTTTACGGAAACTCAATCGCACCAGCAGCCATCGCCTCGCGATGCTGCGTAACATGGCGAATTCATTGCTGCGTCATGAAGCGATTAAAACCACGCTGCCCAAAGCCAAGGAACTGCGGCGGGTCGTGGAGCCGATCATCACCCTGGGCAAAAAGCCGACGCTGGCCAATCGCCGCCTGGCGTTCGATCGCCTGCGCGACCGCGAGAACGTGGTCAAGTTGTTTGAAATGCTCGGTCCGCGCTTTGCGAAGCGCAATGGCGGCTATCTGCGCATCCTGAAGTTCGGTTTCCGCAAGGGCGACAATGCGCCGATGGCCTACGTCGAGTTGCTGGATCGTCCGGACGCGGAGACGGCAGCAAAACCGGAAGCAGCCTGATCGGTGCTTCAGCGCACACATAGAAAACCGGGCATTGCCCGGTTTTTTTATGCTCGTGCATGGTCGTTGATGTGTGGCGCAATTATAAAAAAGTACTTTAAAAACAATTACTTATAATAATTCTGTCAATCAAGTCACCAGGATGACGCGGTAATCATTGACGTTGGTGCGTGTGGGGCCGGTAACGACAAGATCACCGGTCGCTTCAAAAAAACTGTAGGCGTCGTTGCGATCCAGCAGCGCTGAAGCATTGACGTTTTTGGGTGCTGCGCGGTGCAGGGTGTCGGGGCTGATGACTGCGCCGGCGTTGTTTTCCGAGCCGTCTATGCCGTCGGTATCGCAGGCCAGTGCGTGGATGCCGTGTGCGCCATCAAGATCGATCGCAAGGGACAGCAGAAACTCGGCGCATCGTCCGCCGCGCCCTTTGCTGCGAACGGTGACCGTGCATTCGCCACCAGAAATCAATGCCACCGGCGCCGGCCATGGTGTGCCGCGCTGAGCGATTTCACGGGCCAGCGCGCCGTACACCTTGGCGACTTCGCGTGCCTCACCGGTGACTGAGTCGCCAAGTATCGCCGGGGTAATGCCGTGAGCACGGAAAAATTCAGCAGCAGCCTGCAATGACTGTTGTGCGGTGGCGATGACCCGGTTTTCTGTTTTCGCAAACACGCGATCCCCGGGTTTTGGGGTTTCCGCGATTTCTCCATGCGATCCGCGCGCGAGATGCGCAGCAATGGCCGGTGGCGCCTGCACACCATGGCGCTCAAGAATGTTGATGGCATCCTGATAGCTGGTCGGATCGGGTACGCTGGGGCCGGATGCGATATGCGTGGGGTCGTCACCGGCCACGTCTGAAATCACCAGCGCCAGTATCGGCGCACGCGAGGCTGCAGCCAGGCGTCCGCCCTGAATGGCGGACAGGTGTTTGCGTACCGTGTTCATCGCCTGGATCGGCGCACCCGACATCAGCAGTTGCTGCGTCACTGTTTTCAGATCGGCCATGGTGATGCCCTCTGCGGGCAGCGACAGCAGGCTGGAGCCGCCCCCGGACACCAGCACCAGCAGCAGATCCTGCGGCGTCAGCGCTTTGACTTTTTTAAGAATTTCCGCGGCTGCCTGTTCACCTGCTGCGTCCGGTACCGGATGTCCTGCTTCGATGACCGTGATGCGGTTGGTCAGCAGCCCGTGCCGGTAGCGCGTGATGACCAGACCTTCCAGTGGCGCCGCAGCGGGCCAGTGCTGTTCCACCGCCAGCGCCATGGCTGCTGCAGCCTTGCCGGCGCCGACGACCAGAGTGCGACCTTTGGGCGGTGCCGGCAGGTGATTGGGCACGATACGCAGTGGGTCGGCGGCGGCGAGGGCCGCGGCAAAGCTGCCGTCCAGCAGTTCGCGCACGCGCTGCGGCGTCATGTCAGCACGGTTTTCAGATGGGCGCCGGTATGACTCAGCGGGTGCGCGGCGATGGCTTCCGGCGGACCTTCGGCCAGGATGAGTCCGCCGCCGTCACCGCCTTCAGGTCCGAGATCGATGACCCAGTCCGCGGTTTTGATGACATCGAGATTGTGCTCGATGACGACGATGGTATTGCCGTGATCGCGCAGCCGGTGCAGCACGTGCAGCAGCAGGTCGATGTCGTGAAAATGCAGGCCGGTCGTCGGTTCGTCAAGGATGTACAGCGTGCGTCCGGTATCGCGTTTCGACAGTTCCAGCGCGAGCTTGACGCGCTGCGCTTCGCCGCCCGACAGTGTGGTCGCACTCTGGCCCAGCGTGATGTAACCGAGGCCGACGTCCATCATGGTCTGCAGCTTGCGCGCGATGGCCGGCACCGGACTGAAGAATTCAACGGCCTGTTCCACCGTCATCGCCAATACTTCATTGACCGTGCGGCCCTTGTAGCGGATATCCAGGGTTTCGCGGTTGTAGCGTTTGCCGTGGCAGGTATCGCAGGGCACATAAATATCGGGCAGGAAGTGCATTTCGACTTTCAATACACCGTCGCCCTGGCAGGCTTCGCAGCGACCGCCTTTGACATTGAACGAAAACCGTCCTGCGCTGTAACCGCGCGCCCGCGCTTCCGGCACGCCGGCGAACAGTTCGCGGATGGGCGTGAACAGGCCGGTGTAGGTTGCCGGGTTGGAGCGCGGGGTACGACCGATGGGGCTTTGGTCGACGTTGACGACTTTATCAAAAAATTCAATGCCTTCGATAGAGGTGCAGGGCGCCGGTTCGAGGTTGCTGCCGTAGAGGTCGCGCGCTGCCGACTGATACAGCGTGTCATTGACCAGGGTTGATTTGCCGGAGCCCGATACACCGGTGACGCAAGTGAACAGGCCGACAGGAATGCCAACAGTGACATCCTTCAGATTGTTGCCGGTGGCGCCGCTGATGACCAGGCGCCGTTTCGGGTTAACCTTGTGGCGCAATGCCGGCACATCAATGCGGCGGCGTCCCGACAGGTACTGACCGGTCAGGGATTCGGCGTGCGCGGTAATTTCTGCCGGAGTGCCCTGTGCGATGACCTCGCCGCCGTGTTCGCCGGCGCCCAAACCCATGTCGACCACATGATCGGCGCTCATGATGGCGTCCTGGTCGTGTTCGACGACAATCACCGAATTGCCGATATCGCGCAGGCGCTTCAGCATGCCGAGCAGTCGTGAGTTGTCGCGCTGGTGCAGGCCGATTGAAGGTTCGTCGAGCACATACATGACACCGGTCAGCCCCGATCCGATCTGGCTGGCGAGACGGATGCGCTGTGATTCGCCGCCGGACAAGGTGTCCGCCGAGCGGTCCAGTGACAGGTAGTCCAAACCGACATCGACCAGGAAACGCAGACGGTTGCGGATTTCGCCGGCGATTTTTTCGGCGATGGCCTGTTTTGCACCGGTCAGTGTCAGTTCCTCGAAAAAGCGCATGGCATTGCCCAGTTGCAGAGCGGAGATTGCATAAATCGGCTGGTTGGCAACCGTCACATGTCTCGCCTCTGCACGCAGCCGCGTGCCTTCACAATCGGGGCAAGTGCGCGTATTCAGGTATTTGGATAATTCTTCACGTACCACAGGTGAATCGGTCTCGCGGTGACGTCGTTCGAGATTGGGAATGACGCCCTCAAACGGGTGTTCCTTGACATAGGATTTTCCGCGCTCACCGGCGTAAGTGAACTTGATCGGTGTTTTACCCGAGCCTTGCAGCACGGCGTCGCGCGCGGCTTCTGCCAGTTCGCTGAACGGCGTTTCGATGTCAAAGCCGTAGTGTTCGGCAAGGCCCTGCAGCATCTGGAAATAAAACTGGTTGCGGCGATCCCAGCCCTTGATCGCACCGGAGGCGAGCGACATTTCGGGAAACGCGGCGATGCGTTTTGGATCAAAAAAAGTGATGGCACCCAGTCCGTCGCAGCGCGGGCAGGCGCCGGCCGGGTTGTTGAACGAAAAAAGCCTCGGTTCCAGTTCGGGTGCGGCTTGTCCGCAGATCGGGCAGGCGAGGCGCGCTGAAAATACCAGCTCCTTGCCGCTGTCCATGTCCACCGCCAGCGCGCGGCCGTTGCCATGGCGCAACGCGGTTTCAAAGGATTCGGCCAGCCGCTGACGGATGTCCTCGCGCACCTTGATGCGGTCGATCACGACATCGATTGTATGCTTCGCATTTTTTTTCAGCACGGGCAGAGCGTCGATATCATGAACCTTGCCGTCGAGACGCACCCGCACAAAACCCTGCGCGCGCAGTTCGTCGATCAGCATGTTCTGCTCGCCTTTGCGGTCGTTGACCACGGGCGCAAGGATCATCAGTCGCGTGTCTTGCTGCAACTGCAACACGTGATCGACCATCTGCGCGACCGATTGCGCGGAGAGCAAGGTGCCGTGTTCGGGACAATGCGGCTCACCAATGCGCGCATACAGCAGGCGCAGGTAATCGTGGATCTCGGTGACAGTGCCGACGGTGGATCGCGGATTGTGGCTGGATGCCTTCTGCTCAATGGCGATTGCCGGCGACAGGCCTTCAATCAGGTCGACATCGGGTTTTTCCATCAACTGCAAAAACTGCCGCGCGTACGCTGAAAGGGATTCGACATAACGACGCTGGCCTTCGGCATACAGGGTGTCGAAAGCCAGCGAGGATTTTCCGGAACCCGACAATCCGGTAATCACCACCAGGCTGTTGCGCGGCAGATCAAGACTGATGTTTTTCAGGTTGTGGGTGCGCGCGCCACGCACGCGGATCAGCCCGACGCCTGCAGAAGGCGCGGGAATATCGGAAGCTGGTGGTGCTGTTGTGGCAACGGCAGGCAGCGAAACAAGTTTTGGCTGTGATGTGCGCACTGTCATTAAAGGGCCTGGAGAGAGCAAAAGTGAACCTGCTAATATACGCCCATACGCTGTTCCGCCCAACTGTAGCGCCCAGGTTTTCCGCCGGGCCCCTATTTCATGTCGTCCAGCAGCAAAATGACCCCGCTTGAGCTGCGGGCGAGCATCGGATTGTCCGGCATCTTCGGACTGCGCCTGTTCGGCATGTTCGTGATTCTTCCAGTGTTTGCGATCTACGCCGAGGGTTTGCCCGGCGGCAGTGATTTGACCCTGGTCGGCATTGCCATCGGCGCCTATGGTCTGACTCAGGCTATCCTGCAAATCCCTTTTGGCTGGTGGTCGGACCGTATCGGCCGTAAACCCGTGGTTTACGCAGGCTTACTGATTTTCGCCATTGGCAGCCTGGTTGCAGCGCTGGCGCCGAACATTTACATAGTCATCCTCGGCCGTATCCTGCAGGGCGCCGGTGCGATCTCCGCGGCTGTCATCGCGATGACAGCCGACCTGACCCGTGAAACACAGCGTGCCAAAGCCATGGCGATGATTGGTTCGACCATCGGCGGAACGTTTGCGTTGTCGTTGATTGTCAGTCCCTGGCTTGATCGCATGGTCGGCGTTCCCGGCATTTTTGCCATTACCGGGGTTCTTGCTTTGGGCGGCATTCTGGTCATGTGGCGATTCATTCCGGATGCACCGGCGTTGCCGCCAGTGGCCGGGAGAGGGCTCAAGGATTTCTGGAATATTCTGACTGATCCGCAGCTGGCGCGGCTGAACTGGGGTGTTTTTGCGTTGCATGCGGTACTGATGGCACTGTTCATCGCGGTGCCGTTCAGCCTGCGCGATGCCGGACTGGACGTCGCCGAACACTGGAAGATTTATCTGCCGGTGATGGTTGCGTCGTTTGTGCTGATGCTGCCGCCAATCATGCAGGCCGGCAAACCGGAATTGTTGCGCAGGTGGTTTATTGCGGCCGTTGCCCTGCTGCTGGCCGGTCATCTTGCGTTGCCCTGGCTCAACGGAAACCTCTGGTTGTTGTCGTTGTTTTTACTGTTGTTCTTTGTACCGTTCAATGTACTGGAGGCGATGCTGCCGACGTTGACGACACGCCTGGCGCCGGCGCATGCCAAGGGTGCGGCGATCGGTCTTTACAGTTCCATCCAGTTTTTCGGCACGTTCGCCGGAGCCGTGGCCGGCGGTTTCCTCTACAAACACTGGGGCGGCGCCGGCGTGGTGGTCTTCGGCGCTGTGCTGCTGGCGATCTGGCTTATACTCGCAATCGGCATGCGCGTGCCGCCGGTGGCGGCAGCGAAGTAAACGGCTTGCAGGCGCGGGCGTTAAGTAATGGCCCCGATGCGCAGGCGTGGCATTGACCGTTTGTTGAATATTCAAAAGGAAAAGCTGACATGGCTTCAGTGAACAAGGTGATTCTGATCGGCAATCTCGGCAAAGACCCGGAGACGCGTTACCTGCCGAGCGGCGAAGCGGTGACCAACATCACGCTTGCCACCACCGA
Source organism: Betaproteobacteria bacterium (assembly GCA_021732805.1). Lineage (GTDB taxonomy): Bacteria > Pseudomonadota > Gammaproteobacteria > Burkholderiales > SG8-41. The sequence goes on from JAKFUJ010000359.1 coordinate 8,612, forward strand.
GGCATGGAAAGACAAGAAAAGCGGTGACAAGCAGGAGCATACCGAATGGCACCGCATTTCCTTTTTCGGCCGGCTGGCCGAAGTTGCCGGCGAATATCTGAAAAAGGGTTCGCCATGCTATGTTGAAGGGCGCATCCGCACCCGCAAATGGCAGGACAAGGAAGGTCAGGATCGTTATACGACGGAGGTCGTTGCTGATCGCATGCAATTGCTGGGCAGCCGCGGCGGCGGTGGCG
>JAKFUJ010000039.1 GCA_021732805.1 Betaproteobacteria bacterium
GAGGGCCGATAATGTTAACGTTCTCGCTGATTGATGTCCCGACCGGATTGCTCTCGTACAGGTTGAGGCCGCTGACCTGCAAGTTCAGCGAACTGGTGAATCCGGATTCCTGACCAAGATACGTGTACGTGGCGACACCGGTTTGATTGGTCACCAAAGTACCCAGATCAACCGACGTGCCAACAGCCAGGTTCGGGAACCCTGCTACATTGAAAATTTCGGTGCGTGTCACCGTCGAAGAAGTCAGAAACGAAAGCTGGGCGTTGGCCAGGCTGGATACCGTTAGCAATGCGGCTGCAAGCAGCGTGCGCTTGAGTTTCATGTGATCTCCTGAAATGTGGTGTGCATTCCGATGGGGAAATCCCATCGTGGCCCCGATTTTCTGCTTCAGCCGCAGGCCACTCTGTACGGAAGAACACATATGAAAAAAAGCCCGCGGTCCGTATCACACCGCCAACACAGCGAGGGTCAGGATCAAGGCTGCTGTGTACGCTAGCGTACGATATTCCTGTCAATCCATGGCTAGGATTACTCACTGAAATTCAGCGTGTGCATACCACTGTTCAGTTCCGTAAACCGTTCAGTAAGGGCTCCGCCGAATGCCTTCTTTATTCATCCTGCAAAGGGGCTACGATGAGCCAACTGCACAGTTTTGACCAGACGACCGCAACGACGTCGGGGAACAGCGGCCCGGACACAGAGAGCGCGGGCACGGTCATCGATCAATTTTCCGGCAAAAAACCACCGCCTTTGCCGAGAGTCCATGCTTTTGAATTCAGGGCGCTGTTGCATGCGCAACGCAGGCGACTGCTGGACGAGATGCACGAAATCATGACTCCCGCAGACGCAAAAAACGGTATCGACGGTCCGCCGCCATCCATCGCCGACGGTGCTCCCGAAACGCCAGACATCATTGATATCGCAATGATGACGGTGATCCGAAACAGCCAGAAACTGCAGGAGATCGAGGTTGCGCTGGCACGTCTCAGCGACGGCACTTACGGCATCTGCATTTACTGTGGTCAGGGCATCGACCGGGCGCGCCTGAAATTCCAGCCGACTGCCCGCTACTGCCTGCCCTGCCAGTTGCTGCTGATTTTCCCCGCCAAGCCGCCCGCAGAGTGATGATCGTTTACAGGTCATCAGCTTCCGCGTCATTCCGGCTTCGGGTTTGCGTTGGCAAAAAATAATATTCCACGACATATCGGCTTCATTCCTGACGGCAATCGCCGCTGGGCGATGAGTCGCGGCCTGCCCAAAGAGGCCGGATATGCCCATGGCGTCGACCCCGGGCTGCTGCCGCTGTACGAAAAATGCAGGGGCTGCGGGATCAACGAAATTTCCATCTACGGCTTTACCCGGGACAACACCCGGCGGCCCACTGTCCAGAAACAGGCATTCAGCGACGCCTGTGTGACCTTTGCTTTTGATATCGCGCTACGCGGTGCGGCACTGCTGGTGGTCGGCGATGACTGCCAGACAATTTCCCGCAGTGTTAAAACAATTCCGGCAACGCCGGGGCGACGGCATGAAGGTGAATCTGCTGGTCAACTATGACTGGGAATGGGATCTGGCCGGTCTTAAAAACGGCGGGCTGCGCTCCAATGAAATTTCGCGCATGGATCTGATCGTACGCTGGGGCGGCGGACGCCGCCTGAGCGGTTTTCTCCCGGTGCAATCGGTTTATGCGGATTTTTATGTCAGGGATGAATACTGGCCGGATTTTGATCCGCTGCATTTTGAGCATGCACTGGTCTGGTTTAAAAACCAGGATCAAACCCTCGGCGGGTAAGGCGGGAAATCAAGAGGTGCTGCGGCAGCGTCCGAAGTGGTGTGTTGCTGGTATCTGCCGGTGAAAACTGGCATCCTCGCGCACCTTTCAAATCCACCGAGTACCCCCAGCCATGGCCACCGAAAGTTTTATCCCGGGCAAGGATGCCTCGCTCGAATCCACCATTCTTACCATGCAGCAAAAGCTGGCTAGCCGCGGCTTTGTGCTGGATGAATCCTCCTGGTTGAATCCGGTCGAGTCGATCTGGTCGGTCCATGTCCGCGACCGCGAATGCCCGATGCTGTTTGCCAACGGCAAGGGCGCGACCCAACTGGCGGCGCGCGCCAGTGCGCTGGGCGAATTTTTTGAACGGCTGGGTACGCATTATTTCTGGACCCACTTCTACCTCGGCGAAACCCGCGCCAACCGGTACTTTGTGCATTACCCGCAGGAGCGCTGGTTTGCGCCGACGGATGATGGCCACTGGCCGGCTGAATTGCTGAACCCGGAGCTGCACGCCTTCTACAATCCGCAGGGCGATATTGACGGTGAAGTGCTGGTCGATCTGAATTCCGGCAACGTGAAGCGCGGCATCTGCGCGCTGCCTTACACGCGTCTGCGCGATGGCGCGCAGACCTGGATTCCCGTCAACATCATCGGCAACCTCTATGTCAGCAACGGCATGGCCGCCGGCAACACGCTGATGGAAGCGCGCAGCCAGGCATTGTCTGAAATCTTTGAGCGCAACATCAAAAACCGCATCATCAGCGGCGGGCTGTGCCTGCCCGAGGTGCCGGAAGCCGCGATCGCGCGTTATCCCGGCATCGCCGCCGGCATCAAGGGTTTGCGTGAGGCGGGTTTCGGCATCCTCGTGCGCGACGCCTCGCTCGGTGGTCGCTACCCGGTGATGAATGTCACGCTGCTGCATCCCAAGGATCAGGGCGTGTTTGCCAGTTTCGGCGCGCATCCGCGCTTCGAAGTGGCGCTGGAACGTGCGCTCACTGAATTGCTGCAGGGGCGGGCGCTGGAGTCGCTGGAGAATTTTCCAGAGCCGGGTTTTGACATGGATGAAATCACCATGACGTCGAACCTGGAAATCCACTTCGTCGATTCCAGCGGCGTGATCAGCTGGAATTTCCTCGGCGATACGCCGGATTACCCGTTCGTCGACTGGAACTTCAGCGCCACCACCGCGGAAGATTACGCGTGGCTGTGCAACTGCATCAAGGCCGAAGGTCACGACATCTACGTTGCCGATTTTACCGAGCAGGGCGCCTACAGCTGTCGCATCCTGGTGCCGGGGATGTCGGAAATTTATCCGGTGGAAGACCTGGCCTGGGAAAACAACAGCATCGGCAACCGCATCCGCCCGGCGCTGGTCAAGCTTCCGGAATTGAGTGATGCCGAAGCCCGCGCCCTGCTCGATGATCTGCAAACCCTGAACCTGAACGATGAACGGCCGCTGTGGGAAATCCTCGGTCTGGCCGTCCCGCTGGATACGGTGTGGAAGGAATTACGAATCGGTGAATTGAAGACCCTGCTTGCGCTGGCTATCGGCGATAAAGAGGCGACTCGCGAAGGCTGTGACTGGATCCGCCATTTCCAGGAAATGAACCCTGGGCGTCATCTGGTTTATCGTTGTATCGAAAGCCTGATCAACTTTGAGGACACCGGCAACTTCAACCGGTCGCTGCAGCTGCTCTATGGCGCGGAAACCGTATGCCAGGCACGGGCCCTGCTTGATCGCAGTGAACGCTACTTCGGCCTGCACGCGCTGGGAGTCGACATGCAGGGCAGTGCCATGCACCAGACGCTGCTTGCAGCATATGACAAGCTGTTTGCGGCAACGACGGGCTGACGGAACAACGGCAACATCACGGCTACGGCGAAAGCAATAAGGCGTCAAAAAATGAAAATGCGCCAAGAAAAATTCTTGACACCCCGGGTTTCATGCGCGGATAGTTGCTTCATGTCATTTGTGTGACGGTCGTGTGGCGGAATGCCACGCTGGTCCCCACGGCAGGAGGGCGCGGGTGAAACATCTGCTTTTTGCCATGATGATCGGTTTTCCCGGGTTTGCCGGGGCGCAAGCGCTACTGGATTTTCGTAACGACCTTGCTTTTAATCCGGAAGCAGTCGAAGCGGTGGCGGAGCGCGCATACCGTCTGCGTTTGCGGACACTGTCTGACAAAGGCTTGCTCGATACCGATCCGGTGTTGCTGAGCCGGCTGCGCGGCATCATCGCAAAGCTGCAGCCAGCCGCTCAGTTTGAGCGCCCGGATGCTGCCGCGATCCGCTGGGAAATCCACATCTGCCGGCTTTGCAATGAAAATGCCTCGGCCATGGCCGGCGGCAAATTGCTGGTCGGCGAGGAGTTTGTTGCCGAATTGGCGTTTACCGACGATGAGCTTGGGTATGTGCTGGCCCACGAGATGGCGCACGTGCTGGCAGAGCACACCCGGGAATTCGCGACGTACGGGCGCTTTTTCGTCAGCAATGGCCGTGATCGTTATTATGAGGATATCCAGCGGGAACTTGACGAGAGTTTTGTCGTAAACCTGCGCATGGCGCCGATCTACGCCGAGCAGGAACTCGAAGCCGATTACATGGGCTTCATCCTCGGCGCACGCAGCGGTTTCGATCCGGAGGCCATGCCCCGGATGCTGCGCAAACTGCACGCGGATACAGCCTTTGATTTTTCGCGGCATCCGGCAGCGACTGAACGCATGCAGCGTGCGTTGACTATACTGCCTGCTGCGCACCGGATCAGGGAACTGGGCATCGCTGAGCAATAACGCAGGCGAAAGGCAGGCTTTTCTTGCTCAGAATGACGGTATTCCACCGATCAGGGTTATTTTCCCAGTAATTCACCGATCGGTTTCAGGGATTCGACGCGGTCGCAGATCACCTTGATGATGGCGATCAGGGGCGCGCCGAGCAGCAGACCGGCAATACCCCACAGCCAGCCGAAAAACAGCAGGGCGATGAACAGCACCGCGGCGTTTACCCGCGCATACCGGCTTTGCAGCCAAGTCACGAAAAAAAGTCCGATAACGCCGGACAGCAGCATGGCCACGAACGCAACTGCCAATGCCTGAAGCGGCGTCCCGAACTGCATAAAACCCGCAAAACCGGCGGCTATGGAAACGAGGACCGTGCCCAGATAGGGGATGAAGTGCAGCACGCCGGCGGTGACTCCCCAGATACCTGCCTGCTCCACATCCATTGCTTCGAACGCAAGCCAGGTGCAGACCCCGATGAGTGCATTCGATGCCAGTGTCACGAACAGATAGCGTTGCACCTGCACGTCAATTTCTTCCAGTATGCGCAATGCGTCTTTCTTGCGCGACAGTGCAGGACCGACAAACTGCACCAGTTTTCGCCGGAAATGGTCACCCGAGGCCAGCAGAAAATACGCGAGCAGCAGCACGATCGGCGTTTGAGCAGCGACGGATGCCAGCAGCGCCGATTGTGAGATTGCATAATCGCGCATCCACGATGGAGGTTCTGTCGCCGAAGTGGCTCGTGGTGCGCGGGTTCCCGGTTTCTGCGTGGCATCGGCAGCCGCGCCCTGCAGTTCGTTGGCGGCTTCCTGCACATTTTGCAGCGCTGTAGGCACGGCATTGCGCTCAGCGCCCAGGCTGCGGCGCAGCTTGCGTGCGGCATCCGGCAGCTTTTCGATCATCGCTGTTGCTTCGTCACTCAGGGAATACGTAATCCATGAAATGCCGCCGACCAGTATCGTCAGGACCAGAGCAGCAGCGATGGCGCGGGGAATCCGGCAATTTTCCAATCCGTTGACCAGAGGCCGCAGGGTGTAGCTGGTCAATATGCCGATCAGCAAGGGCACAAAAAACGAGCGCCCGAGATACAGCGCGGCAACGGTGGCAATCACGGCAATTATCACCAGCGCGGTGCCCATATAAGAATAGCTACGGACAATGCCCGTCTCACCGGGATCGGGGGGGGATGGCTGCTCGGGTTGGCTCATTGTGTTGAACTCAACCGGATGTTCGCTGCTTTACCGGGTTTTGTCGAGCGGCGGAAGCGGCAATGCCAAGCCGTCAGGCACCGGTGTGCGATCCACGTTCAGGCACATCGACACCAGCACGTAGAATCCGTTGACCGAAATCAGATCGACGATGCCGCGTTCGCCGAAACGTTCGAGCGTGATACGGTAAGTGTCATCACTGACGCCCTGAGTGTCCTGCAGCTCGCGCGAAAAGTTGTAGACGATGGTTTCATCGGCATCCAGGTTGGCCGGACGCCGGCCCTGCGCGATGTCCTCGGCGATGGCGGAGTTCAGCCCACCTTCCAGCGCCAGCTTGTGATGGGCGACCCATTCGTACTGTGAAGTCCATTGCCGCGCCGTGACCAGAATCGCCAGTTCATTGAGTTTGCCGGCCAGTGAACTGCGAAAGCGGATTTCTTCGCCCAGTTGCTGTACCAGATTGCCGATGCCGGGGCTGCGCAGCCAGACGTTGAACGGCCCGCCCAGCGGCCCCGGTTTGGAGGCGCCCGAACTGGCGAGTTTGGCGCGTGGTCCGGACTTGATGGCCTCGGTCAGCGCACGCTGCTCCGGTGTCAGATTTTCCACTGGAATCAGCTTGAAGCGGCGAACGTCTAATGCGGATGATTTTTTCGTAGCGCTCATGGCCAGCCCTGATTTGGAAAAAACGAACTTAACATGAACGTAAGATTATGATGCTACGATAACAACATAATAAAAACCCATAAAATCAACCATCCTCAATTTTCGACAGACCTCATGAATAACTCATCCTCGCAAATCCCCGCCGGGCTGCGCTGCCTGCCGGCTGTCGTCGCGCTCGCCGTGACCGGCGCCCTGTTTGCCCAGTCCGCAGTCGCCCAAACCTTTCCGTCCAGGCCGATCCGTATCGTGGTGCCGGCTGCGCCTGGCGGCGGCACCGACATTCTGGCGCGGCTGCTGTCGCCGAAACTGCAGGAGCAGTTCGGCCAGCAGATCATTATCGAAAACCGCGCCGGCGGCGCGACCATGATCGGCACCGAATTTGTCGCGCGTTCCGCCCCCGACGGCCATACCATGGTCATCGCCACCACGCCGCATGCGATCAATCCGACGCTGTACAAAAAAATACCCTTCGACCCGGTGAAAGACTTCACAATGATCAGCCAGCTTGGCCTGACCACCACCGTGCTGGTCGTGCATCCGTCGCTGCCGGTGAACAACGTCAAGGAATTCATCGCGCTGGCCAAGTCGAAGCCGGGGCAATTGACCGCCGGCACTGCTGCAGGCAACTCGGCTTACCTAGCCGTCGAAATGCTCAAGACCATGGCCAAAATCGACGCCCTGAATATTCCCTACAAGGGCGCGGGCCAGGCGCTGTCCGACCTCGTTGCCGGCCATGTCCAGTTCCAGGTGAACACCATGCTGGCCGCGAAGCCGTTCATCGAATCCGGCCGGCTGCGCGCGATCGGTGTGTGCAGCGCCAAGCGCTCGGCCGCACTGCCCAATGTTCAGGCGATAGGCGAAACGCTCAAGGGATTCGAGACCAGCGGCTGGTACGCGCTGCTCGGACCGGCCAACATTCCGCGAGATACCACACAGCGCATTCACGATGGTTTCAGCAAATCACTGCGCAACCCCGAAATTACCAAAAGCCTCGCTGACCGGGGTGTGGAGGTGCTGGCCGGCACGCCTGATGAGCTGGCGAAGGTGATGCCGCAGGAAATCAAAAAGTGGGGCGACGTTGTCAGGACTTCAGGCGCAACGCCGGGCTGATCATAACCGGGCGTCGCCTTTCGGCGGCGCTCAATGCCTTAAAACCCCCGGTACTTGTCCGTCGCCAGCAGACGCACGATCTCTGTGCGCAGTTCGATGATGTCGTCGTCGCGCAGCGCTTCCAGGTTGCCCATTTCTTTGCGGAAGGCTTCACGTGTCGGCGGAAACGCCAGTGCGTGGCCCCACGGCTGCAGCGCCGCATTGAGCGCGCGGCCATACAGATGCACATGCAGCTCCTGCCGCCAGTTGCCATTGTCCTGATAATTGATGCGACCGATGGTGATGCCCTTGCGTGTCAGCACCGTTTTCAGCGCCTCGCCGCCAACCATCGTCAGTTTGACCAGTTCAATCGCCTGTTCCGGCGACAACTGCGTGCGGTCTTCGACCGTGATCTTGGGATCGATGACCACATGTCCGCCGTCATTGCGCGAGACATGCGGCTGGGCTAGTGTTTTCAGGATGAAATGCCGGGCTTCGTAAATCAGCGCCATGGTTAATAAACCCTAACAGGTTGTTGAAAAAGTGATGCGCGAGCGCGTGGGGAGCGTAGCGACCAAGCGCACACGCGTGCAAACCGTTGATTTTATGAGTATTGAAAAATCAATAGTGCCGGATTGAAGTGATGTGCTGGAGTTTTTCAACACCCTGCTAATCTTTCAGTGAAAAACCCAGCCCCGGCACGGCCGGCACATGCAGCTTGCCGTCCTGGAACTCCGGTTCCGTTGCAAACCGCTCGCGCAGTGCCGCATGTGCGCCATGCACTTCGAGCATACCGCCGTGGGCGTGGCCGGCCATTGCCGGCAGATTGGCGGCTTCAAACCCGCCGGCGCCGGTGACCGGTGTGCCATGGGCTTCAGCCAGCGCGAGTATGCGCAGCATCGCGCTGATGCCGCCGCAGAAAGCGGCATTGGGTTGCGCGATATCCAGCGCGCCGGCAGCGAAAGCGTCGCGGAACCATGCGACCGACTGGATCATCTGGCCCGAAGCCAGGGGGATCGGCGTGGCGCGGCGCAATTCGGCCAGCGACGGGATGTCATTGCCGCGCACCGGTTCTTCGAAAAAAGCGATGTCGCAGTCGGCGACCAGCATGGCCAGTCGTTTGGCTTCGGCGACTGAAAAAGAACAGTTGGCGTCCAGCATCAGTGGTGCGCTGCCGATCGCGTTGCGCACGGCGCGGATGCGGCGCGCATCCTCGTCCGGACTGCGTCCGGCGCCGACGAGCATTTTGGCGCCGTGGAATCCCGCGTCCAGCGCGTTTTTGCACGCTGTGACAAGTTCA
>JAKFUJ010000331.1 GCA_021732805.1 Betaproteobacteria bacterium
GAAAATCATCGGTTTCCTGCGGGAACGCGGCATCGGCGTGCTGATCACTGATCACAATGTCCGCGAAACGCTGGGCATCTGCGACCGTGCCTATATCATCAATGACGGGTCGGTGCTGGCCTACGGCAAACCCGACGAGATCGTCTATAATGAGAGCGTCAGAAAAGTCTATCTCGGTGAGCATTTCCGCCTCTGACATGGCTGCTTCAGCTTGACCAGGCGCCCATAACTGCCGCTGCGCAAAACCGGGAGGCGATTCCCCTGTCCGGACCCCGATGAAACATTCGTTACAACTCAGACTTTCGCAGCACCTGACTTTAACGCCGCAACTGCAGCAGTCGATCCGGCTGCTGCAACTGTCCACGCTCGAACTCAATCAGGAGATCGAAAAACTGCTGCAGGACAATCCGTTGCTGGAGCGCGAGGATGTGGAGCCGCCGCCCCCGCCGCCGCGCGACAGCGCGGAACAGACCGTTGCCGGCGAATCCTCGGCAACCGCTGAAGCCGAAGCCACCGCCCCCGGAGAGGATGCCGGCGCTTTTGATGCCATGGACGGCATTTCCTACGGCGGCAGCAATGACGCCGATGACGAAGATTTTTCCCCGCTGGCCGAGCACCCTGCCAGCCTGCGCACCCATCTCGCCGCTCAACTGTCGTTGATGCATCTTTCCGACCGCGACAAACAGCTGGTCAGCCTGCTGATCGATTCACTGGATGACGGCGGTTATCTGCCGCAGTCGCTCGAAGAAATCGCCGAGATGTTGCCGCCCGAGCTTGAAGTCGAGCCGGAGGAGCTGTCGATTGCGTTGCAGCACCTGCAGCACCTGGAACCCACCGGCATCGGCGCACGCGATCTGGCTGAATGCCTGTCGCTGCAACTCGCCGTAATGCCTGCCGACATGGCTTACCGCAACGAAGCGCTGGAAATCGTCAAAAATCACCTGGATGCCCTGGCTGCCCGCGATTTTGCGCGACTGAAGCGCGCGCTGAAATGTGATGACGCGTGTTTGCGCGCAGTGCAAAAACTCATCGTCAGCCTCAATCCCAAACCGGGGCGGGATTTTTCGGTCGAAGAAACGCGTTTTGTGATCGCTGATGTCATCGTGCGCAAGACCAAGGGTGTGTGGGTCGCGGCGCTCAACCCCGACGCCATGCCCAAACTCAAGATCAACCGGCTCTACGCAGACATCCTGCAGCGCAACCGCGGCGGCAATTCACAGCAGATCAGCAGCCAGTTGCAGGAGGCAAAGTGGCTGATCAAAAACGTGCAGCAGCGATTTGATACCATATTGCGCGTGTCCCAGGCCATCGTTGATCGTCAACGCAATTTTCTCGAACACGGCGAGGTTGCGATGCGCCCGCTGGTGCTGCGTGAAATCGCCGATACGCTGAGCCTGCATGAATCGACGGTATCGCGGGTCACCACCCAGAAATTCATGCACACCCCGCGCGGCATTTTCGAACTCAAGTATTTCTTCGGCAGTCACGTTGCCACCGAAGCCGGCGGCTCGGCCTCCAGCACGGCCATCCGTGCGCTGATCAAACAACTGGTCAGCGCTGAAAATACCCGCGCACCGCTGAGCGACGGACAGATTTCGGAATTATTGGGACAGCAGGGTATAGTTGTTGCACGGCGCACCATCGCGAAATACCGGGAATCGATGCAGATACTTCCGGTAAACCTGAGGAAAACCCTTTAACAGGTTGTTGAAAATGTTGCATCAGTGCCATTGGTCCATGAATCGAGAATCACCAACTCTCGTCAAGTCGATGATTGACAAGCGTGTGTGCCTGGCCGCCAGGCTCGCCACGCGCTTGCTCATTATTTTTCCACAACGTTAGCGAGGAGACACCATGAATCTTCACCTCACCGGTCACCACCTGCAGATCACGCCGGCCATCCGCGAGCATGTTGCGCACAAGCTGGAAAAAATCACCGGGCATTTTGATCACGTCATCGACATCAACGTCATCATGACCGTGGAAAAACTCCAGCACAACGTTGAAGCGACCGTGCATCTCAGCGGCAAGGAAATTTTCTGTGAAACCCGTGGTGAAGACATGTACGTGGCCATCGATCATCTGGTCGGCAAACTGGACCGCGCCATTCTCAAGCACAAGGGCAAGAACATCGCGCATCGCCACCAGGATGCCCCCATCAAGCACCAACCGACGGAAGCCGAGTAAGCTCCGGTCTTTGGCCGGAAATCGCATAATCCTTCCAGCACAATCATGAATCTGATCGCCAAGCTGCTGCCAGCCTCGAACATCCTGCTGGATGCCGACCTGACCAGCAAAAAACGCGTGTTCGAACAGGCCGGCCTGCTGTTTGAAAATAACGGCAGCATCTCGCGCAGCCTCGTCTTCGACAGCCTGTTCGCCCGTGAAAAACTCGGTTCGACCGGGCTGGGTCAGGGCGTCGCCATCCCCCACGGCCGCATCAAGGGACTGAAAGCGGCTGCCGGCGCGATGATCCGGGTAAGAAACCCGATCCCGTTCGACTCGCCGGACGGGCAAAACGTCGACCTCATTTTCGTGCTGCTGGTGCCCGAACGTGCCACCGACGAACACCTGCAGATTCTGTCGGAACTGGCGCAGATGTTCGGTGACAAACCCTTCCGCGAGCGACTGCTCGGCGCCGCAACGGCTGAAGATCTGCAGCAACTGATCACACGATGGGAACCCAATGCCGCAGGTCAGCATAGCCCGGCTGTTTGAAGATACCCGGGAGAAACTGCAGCTTGACTGGATCGCCGGCAAGGAGGGCGCCAACAAGGGCATCGACAGCGAATTCACCAAGGACTCGTCGAAGGGGCTGGTCGGGCACCTGAACTTCATCCATCCCAACCTGATTCAGGTGCTCGGCGACACCGAGGTTGATTATCTCAACGGTCTGGATGCCGCCGAATGCCGCAAATTGCTGGCGCGCGTGGCCATACGCGAACTGGCGTGTTTCATCGTTGCCGGCGCCAAATCGGTGCCGCAGGCATTGACCGAGGTGGCTGAGTCGACAAAAACCCCGCTGTTTTCAACGCCGATTCCCAGCGTCGAACTGATGTGGACCCTGCGGCCTCACCTCGCGCGTGTGCTGGCCGAGTCGAGCACCATCCACGGCGTGTTTCTGGATGTTCTGGGCGTCGGCGTACTGCTCACCGGCGACTCCGGAGTCGGCAAGAGCGAACTCGCGCTGGAACTGATCAGCCGCGGCAGCGGATTGATCGCCGACGATGTGGTCGAACTCTACCGGCTGGGCCCGGAAAGCATCGAGGGCCGTTGCCCGCCGATGCTGCGCGACTTTCTTGAGGTACGCGGTCTGGGCGTGCTTAATATCCGCACCATTTTCGGCGAATCCGCGCTGCGCCCCCGCAAAAACGTCAAGTTGATCGTGCATCTCGAACGTCCCACCGGTTCCGATCCTTCTCATCTCGAACGCCTGCCGCTGAAACCGGGGACCGAGTCGCTGATGGGTGTCGACATCCACAAGGTTACGGTGCCGGTTGCCGCAGGGCGCAACCTCGCCGTACTCACCGAGGCCGCCGTGCGCAGCCATGTGCTGCAGATGCGCGGCATCGACAGCACGCGGGAATTCATCGAGCGCCAGGCGCTTTCGATGACGAATCCCGGCGCCTGAAAAATCCGCCGCATTCCGCCATGCAACTGATACTGATCACCGGCCTGTCCGGTTCCGGAAAAAGTGTGGCGCTGGCGGTGCTCGAAGACGCCGGCTACTACTGCGTCGACAACCTGCCGGTGGAACTGGTCGGCCCTCTGGTCGAAAATCTGCGGGCGTCCGGCAACGAACGCGTCGCACTGACCATGGATGCGCGTACCGGCAATGCGGTGACCGGTCTGCCGCAGGAAGTCCAGCGACTGCGCACAGAAGGGATCGACGTGCGGGTCATGTTCCTTGAAGCCAAGGCGGACACGCTGATCAAACGTTATTCGGAAACACGCCGCCGCCATCCGCTGTCGCAGAGCGGTTTGACCCTGCCCGAATGCATCGCGCGCGAACGCGAAATGGTCGCCGGGCTGTCCGAACTCGCGCATCACATCGACACCAGCGATCTCGCAGCGAACACGTTGCGCGACTGGGTCAAGGATTTTGCGACACTGCCGGTGGCCGGGCTGACGCTGCTGTTCGAATCCTTCGGCTTCAAGCACGGCATCCCGCTCGACGCCGATTTCGTGTTCGACGTGCGCTGCCTGCCCAACCCCCACTACGACCTCAAGCTGCGCCCGCTGACGGGCTGCGATGCGCCGGTCGCGGAGTTTATCCGCGCCGTTCCGGATGCCATGCGCATGCTGGGCGACATCGAACGTTTCATCAATGACTGGCTGCCGGCGTTTGAACGCGACAATCGCAGTTACCTGACCATCGCCATCGGCTGCACCGGCGGTCGCCACCGTTCGGTGTTTTTTGTCGAGACCCTCGCCGCAAAATTCCGCGCCAGCACCCGGACACTGGCGCGGCATCGCGAACTCGGCCCATGAGCGCCTCGCCCGACGAAATCCCGCTGTTTCCACTGGGCACGGTGCTGTTTCCGGGCGGCCTGCTGCCGCTGAAAGTGTTTGAACAGCGCTACGTCGACATGACCAAGACCTGCCTGCGCGACAGCACGCCTTTTGGCGTGTGCCTGATCAGGGAAGGCCATGAAGTCGGCCAGCCTGCAGCGCCTCATGGCATCGGCTGCCTTGCGCATATCGCGCAGTGGGATGTTCCACACCCCAATCTGTTTGCCGTGCTGGCGCGCGGCGGCAAACGCTTCCGCATTCTCGACACCACGGTTGCCGGCAATGGATTGATCACGGCCCGCATCGAAACACTGCCCGAACCGACGCAACCGGACGCCATCGATCGTGCCTGCCAGGAAGTGCTGCGTCTTGCCGTAGAGCGTGCCGGTGCGGAAAGCGTGCCCGGACCACTGCAACTCGACAATCCGGTGTGGGTCAGCTACCGGCTGGCGGAAATACTGCCGGTATCACCGCAGGAAAAGCAGGCACTGCTCGAAGAAACGGATACCGCGGCCCGCCTCGATCAGTTGCGCAACCTGCTGATCACTCACGGCATCATAGAAAATATCAATAAAAACAATTAGTTATATTGTTTTCTCGGTAGCCGGCGCTGCTTTAGCAGGTTTTGCACATACGCAGCGGCAGTTGCGGCCTCCAGCAACAATAGTGGCTTACCACCACCGGCGTCAGGCAGTGCCTGCGCTTCTCCGGCACCGGCATACACCCCCGCTTCAGTCACCACCAGATCCATCGCAATGTCATGCGCTTGCGGAAAAATACCGGGCACGCGGCAGGCATCGTAAGTCACGCCGATCGCCACCACGCGTCGCTGCAATGCCGCCAGCGTGCGGTCAAAATAACCGCCGCCATAGCCCAGACGATAACCGCGGCCGTCGCAGGCATTCATCGGCACGATGGCGATGTCGGGCAGCACCACCGGGGTGCCGTCGGGGACCGGAATGTCGTAAACACCGCGCGTCATCGGCGCGCCCGGCCACCACTGGCTGAAACGCAACGGCTGTCCCTTGCCGGTCACTTCCGGCAACGCAGCCACTGCACCCCGCTCCCGCCAATGGCGTACCGCAAAACGCGCATCGAACTCGGCCTTGAACGGCCAGCAAAAGCCGATCACCGTGTGCTGCGGCGCCGGCAGCAGGGCGCAGAGCAACGCGGTGATGCGTTCATCCCACGCAGCGCGTTCAGCGTCCGCAACCGCGCAACGCCAGGCAATCCACTGCTCACGCTGCGTCTTGCGCCAGGCGCTGATGTCCTTCCAGTTCATTGATGCCGGTTCTTGCATGTCTAATCCTGATTGTCAGCGGCGACTGACCATCAATTGCTCAATGATGCCACGTACGGGCGTCGGCACTGCAGCGCGCAGCGCATCCTCCGGCGTAATCCACAGCCGCCCCGGTTCTTCGGCACGTTGCGGCCAAACCGAAACCATAGCCGGCTGCGGCAGAATGTCGAGTTTGAAATGGGTGAAGCCGTGTGCGATCACCGGCAAAGGTTCTTTCAGGATCACCGCCGCGCCATACCGCCGCGCACAGGCATTGACCACATCAACGTCGGCATCTTCCTCGGGAAATGACCACATCCCGCCCCAGATCCCCGTCGCCGGCCGCTTCTCCAGCAGGATCTCGCCCGCACGCTGCAGCACCAGCATCATGGTGCGGCGCTGCGGCAGGGCCTTGCGTGGTTTGCGAGTCGGCAGCTCCGCAACGCGTTTTGTCCTGAACGCCACGCAGAGTTTCTGCACCGGACACTCTGCGCAACGCGGCTTGCTGCGCGTGCATAGGGTCGCACCGAGGTCCATCAGGCCCTGGGTGTACGGCCGCAGACCGGTCTTGGGCAGCAGGGCTTCGGCCTGCTGCCACAGTTGCGTCGCCACTGCCGTCTCTCCGGGATAACCTGCGATACCGCATATGCGGGCCAGCACGCGCTTGACGTTGCCATCAAGAATCGCGCTGCGTTTGCCGAACGCAAACACCAGAATCGCCGCGGCGGTGGAGCGGCCGATGCCGGGCAGTTCCATGATGGCGTCCAGCGTTTGCGGAAATTTCCCGCCGTACTGCACCACCACTGCCTGTGCTGCGCGATGCAAATTGCGCGCGCGCGAGTAATAACCCAGCCCGCTCCACAACGCCAGCACGTCATCGAGAGGCGCCGCAGCAAGCCCTTTTAAATCCGGAAACCGGTCGAGAAAGCGTTGATAGTAGGAAATGACCGCAGTCACCTGCGTCTGCTGCAGCATGATCTCCGACAGCCACACGGTGTATGGTTCGCGCGAGTTCTGCCACGGCAGATCATGTCGGCCATGGCGCTTCTGCCAGGCAACCAGCGCCGGCGCAAACCCTGTGAGCGTTGGCCGCGGCGCCGGGTGGTTGATCGACGACTTAGCAGGGTGTTGAAAAACTCCAGAACATCGCTTCAACTTGGCATTATCGATTTTTCATCTCTCATAAAATCAAAGGTTTGCACGCGTGTGCGCTTGGTCGCTTCGCTCCCCACGCGCTCGCGCATCACTTTTTCAACAACCTGTTAGCGGCCAAGCAGTCCCTTCAACATATCGCGCGTACTACCGCCGCTTTTTTGACCCTCTTTGGACGACGCATCGGGATCCTGGAGCTTCTGCAGGCGTTTTTTCAGTTCATCCCCGACTTTCTGCCGCGCCGTATCGGTAATCATCGCGCCAAAATCCAGTTTGTACGAAGGTGCTGCCAAGGGACCGCTGACCCGCACCGGCACCGTGACCCCGCGCAACGCCTCGACATCACGCCCGCCCTGCCCCTTGCTGGTGCCGACGATACTGGCTTTCACCAGATAATTGATGGTGTCGGCGCCAATGTTGATCTCGCCTTCGCCGCCAACACGCAACAACGGCGACTTCAGCGACAGATCGTTGTTACGCGCCACACCATCGCTGATTTTGAATGTCGCCGTCAACTCCGAAAACTCCGTCTTGCGGGACTTGTCCGACTGCTGGGTTTGTTCACCCTTCAATGCACCCAGACGCGCCTGCGCGGCACTGATCGCGCCGCCGATATCAATGCCCTTCAGCGCGCCATCCGCCAGACGCAGCGCGGCCGTACCGTCAAGCGCGCGTTTCAGGGCACTGCTGGTGTTGCCACGGGCCGTCACATCCACTGAAATGGTTCCCTTGCCCTCCAGCGTCTCGTTATCCGCCAGATCCTTCAGCAACGGCGCGACGCTGACTCCGGACAGATTTTGTTTGATCGCAAACACAGGCGTCTGGGATGCGGCATTGACGGACACCGTGCCATTCAGTGCACCCTGATAGAGATTTGCCGTCAGCGGATTCAACGCCAGCTGTCCGGCATTCGCCTTGAGCGTGATCCGCACATTCTGCGCCTTCAGCTTGTCGACCTTCAGCGCCCCGATATGAAGCTTGCCGTCAGCACGCAGTGTTTTTAATGCCGACAGATCAAACGGCTGTTCCGCCGCTGTTGCCGCAGCCGGTTTACCCGCCGTTGCCGGCGGCGCATTTCCGCCACCCGTCGCCCCGCCTGCCGCCGGCAGGAAGCGGTCGACATCGAGCTGATCCAGATCGATATCAAAATTGAACGCAGCCGGCGAAAAATCCGTGACGGCCACGCGCGCCTTGAGATTGCTGCCGGCAATTTTTCCTGACAGATTCAGTTGTGCCTTCTCATTGCCCAGATCCGCACTTGCGGCACCTGTCAGTTCCCCGCTGATGCTTTTTCCCGGAATATCCGGTCCTGTTGCACTGACACCCGCGGTTAATGACGGCAGGCTGAATTGCTGAGCCTGCAAATTGCCGCTGAGCGGCGAAGCCAGCCTTAACTTGATGTCGCGGTTACCCTGCTTCAGTCCGCCATCCACGGTCAATGCCGCAGCCTTGAAAGCCTGTTTGGATCCGCTGATCTGGGGGGCCTCCAGTTTGACATCAAAGGCGTCCTTGCCCTGCAGTCCGGTCGCTGTCACAGCCAGTTTATCCAACACAAATGCGTCGCCCGTCTGCAGCTTGAGACTGCCGCCCGCCTTGACTTCAAGTTTGCTGATTTCAGCCGCTTGCCCGCGGATTTCCAGCGCAAGTTTCTCCAGCGCGCCGGTTTTCTGCTCCGCATCAAAGGCCAGCCGGGTCTTCAGATCAACCATCAGATTG
>JAKFUJ010000184.1 GCA_021732805.1 Betaproteobacteria bacterium
AAGGACAAGGCGCCGCAGGATTTCCGCAGTGATGACGTCAATCGCCGCATCCTGATCCAGAATCTGCCCGCCCCCGTGTTGTCCAGCCTGCGCTGGCCGGGCCGCCCGGCGATGAGCGCCGGCAATCCGGCGTGGACCTACATGATCGAACATCCGCACGGCGCCTTCGCCGTGTTTGTCGGCCATGTCGAAAGCAGCGTCGAAAGCAGCGTCGAAAGCGGCAGCAAACGGGCCTTCGAAGTCTGGGTCAACGGCAGCGAACAGCCGCGCGGCCTCGGCGCAGTCGCCAAGACGCTGTCGATGGACATGCGTGCCAGCGATCCCGGCTGGATGCAACTGAAACTCGACACCCTCGCCAAGGCCGGCGGCGACGAAGCCTTCGACATGGCTTTCCCGCCGCTGGGTGAAGTCAAACGCATGCCGTCGGTGGTTGCCGCCTTCGCGCAGGTCGTGCGCTGGCGCGTCGATCAACTCGGCGGACTCACCCCGCCGGGTGCGCCGCTGTTCGGCCAGTCGCTGACGCCGGTGTTCGACGCCATGTTCTCGCTGAAAGAACCCAAAACCGGCACCGACGGCACGATGTCGTGGACCGTCGACGTACTGAATCCGCGCACCGGGGACGATTTCGTGCTCGGCCTCAAGGAAATCACGCTGCCCGGTGACGGCCAAAACCCCGGCGTCACACGGCCCTATTCGATGTGGCTGTCCGGTGAATACCCGCGTGCCCTCGACGGCCTGTGCAAAATCCTGTCGCTGGACATGCGGGTCATGGATCCGGCGTGGATCGGCATGAAACTGCAGAAGCTGCTCGATTTCCCGGAGCCGCTGGGCGACTTCATGGCCTTCGTGCCGGGCGAACGCAAGCAGGCGACCTTCCCGTCCACCGTCGCCTACGTCGCGCGGCTGATCCTGCATCGCTACACCATGCTCGGCATCCTCGACGCCACTGGTGCGCCGTTGACGCAGATGGGCATCCTCGAAACACCGGAGCGCAGCACCGCGCCGCAGGTGATGAAAGGCCGTCGCTGTGATGAATGCGGCAACCACACCCTGATCCGCAAGGACGGTTGTGATTACTGCACGGCCTGCGGATTTACCGGGGCTTGCGGCTGATCAACTCACTGGTAATGCGTCCCGGCTGTCCCACCGCGATGCCTTCGGCGATGGTTTCGCTGCCCTGCGAATAACACATGCACTTGATCGCGTTGAACATCGCCGGGAAGCGCGATGTGTGCACGCCGATGATTTCGATGCCGGGCTTGAGTTGCCGTGCGGCGACGGCGATGCCGCTGATGAGGTCGCCGCCGCCCACCGCGATCAACAGCGTGTCCAGTCCAGGCTGGGCGCGCAGCCCGAGGCGCTGTGCGAGACAGGCCACGCCTTGTGCATGGTTTCCGGCGGAGGCGGCAATGACACCTTCGTCGGCCCGACCGGATTCGACCAGCAGCGACAGCCGGTTCAGCGCGCCGCGTTCCTTGAACGACGCGATGAACTGCAGTTACTCGAGATTCAGGAAAACCCGGCAGCCCGCGATCTGGCCCAGCGTCTGCGATTCAACGCCGGGCTGCGGCTTCGAGGTCAGCGTAGCTGACGGTTGGAGCGGCAGGGACGGTCAAATTATTCCGCCCGCGAGTCGATACACAACACTCCACGGCAACCGGTCCGCAATCGTCGTCACGCGCCGGCCGTCATGAACGATGCACACGCATGGCATCACTCAACCTTGATCTTCGCTTCGGCAATGATCTTGGCGTATTTCGCGTGCTCGGCCTTCATGAATGCACCGAACGCGTCGGCAGTGGTGTAATTGGCATCGCCGCCCTGTGACGCCAGTCGTTCCTTGACATCGGCCATGGCCAGCACCCGCTGCAGATCGGCATTGACTTTGGCAATCACCGCCGCGGGAGTACCCGCCGGCGCCATGATGCCGAACCACTGCGAGGAATCAAAACCCTTGACACCGACTTCGGCGAGCGTCGGGATATCGGGCAGCGATGATGTGCGTTGTGCTGTGGTCACCACGATGCCGCGCAGCCGCCCTGCCTTCAGATGCTGGGTCAGCGGTGACACGCCGAGGATGCCGGAGGGAATCTGCCCGCCCACCAGATCAACGACCGCCGGCGCCGCACCTTTGTACGGCACATGCAGCAGGGCGATCCCCGCATAACGCCTCAGCCATTCCCCGGTCAGGTGCTGGGTGCTGCCAATGCCGCTGGAACCATAACCGAAGCCCCCTGCCGTACGCTTGGACAGCGCCACCAGTTCCTTCCAGTTACGTGCCGGCACCGATGCATGCACGGTGACCAGATTGGCGTAGAGCGCGGTCAGCGATATCGGCGCCAGATCACGGAACGGGTCATAAGGCATTTTCGGATACAGCGCCGCATTGAGCGAGACTTCCGCCGGCGAACACGACAGCAAGGTGTAGCCGTCCTTGGCTGCGCGCACCACCGACTCGGCGCCGATCATGCCGCTGGCGCCGGGGCGGTTTTCAACCACCACTTGCTGCCCCCAGGCTTCTCCGAGTTTTTGCGCGACCACACGCGTGGTGAAATCCAGACCGCCGCCGGCCGGAAACGGCACGATGATGCGCACCGGTTTGATCGGAAACGCGGCAGTCTGCGCATTGGCCGTGACCGAAGCGAGCAACGCGACTGCCATCGCGACGATATAATATAAATTATTGTTTTTAAACACTTTTTTATTCTCCCTCTGAATAAGCGGTTGAATTACAGGGCCAGCGCGTCGGCCGCCAGTTTGCGCAACTCACGGCGCAGTTTTTCGCGGATGGCGCGGTACGCGGGTTTTTTCGCGACGTTGTTGATTTCGTACGGGTCTTTATCCAGATCGTACAACTCATCGAGCTCGCCGTTACGTGCGCGGTTGACCCAGCGGATGTATTTATGGTGATCGGTGCGCACGGCTTTATAGGTCATGCTCACCAGCCACGGGTAGGCGTTCTCGGCCCAGTATTCGACAAATACCGATTTGCGCCAACTGGTTTTTTTGCCGGGGAACAGCGGCAGCAGCGAGCGTCCCTGGATATGTACGTCGGGCTTGCCGCCGGCCATCTCGATCAGTGTCGGTGCGATATCCTGCAAAATCACCAGTTGCCTGCGTCGCGCACCGGCCTTGATCATCCGCGGATAACGGATGGTCAGCGGTGAACGTATACCCTCTTCGTAACCGAAACGGCGGTCGGGCCCGATACCGTGTTCGCCGAAGAAAAATCCGTTGTCACCGAGGAACAGGATCATCGTATTGTCGAGCTGCCCGGTTTTTTCAAGGGTTTCGAACAGCATGCCGACGCCGTCATCCACGGCAGCCATCATGCAGGCGCGCAGACGGATTTCCTCCTGCGTGAATGAGTGCAGCGGATCGGTGACCGCCAGCGATTCCGGCAATTTGCGCAGATCCACGGCTTCGGTCCACGCCGGCTTGTGCTTGAGAAATTCCTCCGGGCTTTGCATGTTCGGTTTTTTCGGGAACACGCAGCCGCGGTAGAGATTCTCATGGCGCTTGGCCACGCGGTATCCCTCCATGCGTGCCGTGCCGTCGGCCGCCTGCGTCGCATCCGGATGCACGGCCTTGTGCGCAAACCACAACGCCCACGGCTTGTCATGTTTCTTTTTGACAAAATCCACGGCCATGCCGTTCATGATGTCGGTGACATAGCCCTGGTGCTGCACGTATTTGCCGTTCTCGTACAACACGGGATCGTTGAGCCGGCCGTGACCGTCATAGGCAATCCAGTGATCATAGCCGGGACGCGTCTTGCCGTCGTTGCCCATGTGCCACTTGCCGATGTGCGCGGTCTCATAACCCAGACGCTGCAGTTCAATATGATAGTTGGGGATGCGATGGCTGGCCGCGTCACGCGCCACGTTGTCGATGATGCCGTGGCGGCTGGCAAATTGTCCGGTCAGGATCGACGCCCGGTTCGGCGAACAGATCGGCGTGGTGTGAAATGCGCGCTCGAACAATGCACCCTCGTTCGCAATGCGGTCGATATGCGGGGTTTTCATGTAGGGATGCCCGCCGGCGCCGAATTCATCAAAGCGCAGATCATCGACCAGTATCAGCAGGATGTTCGGTTTTTTCTTCGCCACGGCCACTCCTTCATGTTCAGGAAAATATTTTGCTCACGATGCGCTGATGCTCAAAAAGCCAGTCCGTCATTTTTTCGTTTTCGGACCGACAACCCCCAGCCCCACGCGCAGCGCCTCGGTTTCGATGATGTCCTGCGGCAGCAGATTGGCGATGCTCACGTCGGGACCGAATTCGCTGACCAGGAATTTCTTCATGTCCTCGACCGCCGACAGCGTGACACCGCTGATCCACGGCCCGGGCAGTTCGATCAGCACCTTGTCCATGTCGAGTCCGCGGCAGATGCCGTTGATCAGTTTCATCTTGGGTTTGCCGTTGGCGATCAGTTCCGCGGCCTCCACCAGCACCAGCTCGGCGCCCGCCTTGAAGCAGACTTCGGCCTGACGCACCAGCAGGCCGGCATCATTTTTCATGTCCTTGGAGCCGACTTCGCCGAATACCGACAGCCCGCTGTCCACTGCCAGACGGATCTGGCTGAAACGTTCCTTGTCGCTCAGTGGAACACAATTGTCCGAAATCTCTATGACATCGAAGCCGACGCGTTTCGCCTCCTTCATGAACGCCGGCAGCTTGCCGGCGCCGTAGGTCGCGAATACATACTCCTGAAACTGCCCGCCGATAAAGGCGCGGATGCGGTTGCGTTTGTACATCGCCAGTTTGCGCCGCAGGTATGCCAGATCGTACAGCCGGGACGTGCCGACCGCGATCTTGGCCAGATCGATGTAACGACCCGCAAGTTCGACGGTGTCTTTTGCATACTGCAACGGCAGGCCGAAGTCGGCCATCATCGTCAGCCCGGTGCGCCGGGGCTTGTCCTGCGAACGCTCTTTGGGAAGATCAACGAATCCGAAGGGGATGCTTTTTTTGGCCATGCTCATTCCAGTTCACTCAATCCGGTTGACTCATTTCAGTCAAATTCAATCCACACTGCCGCTACTCCCGCTTCTTAGCCCAGCACCACCGGATATCCCGGCGGCGGCGAAAAGCCGAGGTCGCCGCGCTTGATCACGGCTTCGCGTCCGCCGTTCAGCGCCAGCAACTCGGCCTGGCGCTGCTTGGCGCGCGCGTCCACTTCCGCCGGATCGCAAATCGCATACAGGCGCTCGCGGCACTCGGACAGCACTTTTGCATGCGCCGGATCCTGCGCCAGATCGCGTAATTCTTCGGGGTCCGACTGCAAGTCGAACAATTGCGGTGCGTAAGCCGCGTAATGCACATACTTGTAGCGGCCCTGGCGAATCATGAACGCGCCGGTGGTCGAACCCATACCATGGTATTCGGACAGTACATTACGGTCCGGGGTATCACCTGTTGCCAGGCCGAACAATGAATGGCCCGGGTGGCCGTCGTACATCGCCGGCCGGTTCTCGCCGGCGCATTCCATGATGAACGGGTAGGTATCGACATGATTGGCCGGTGTCGCCACCTTGCGCCCTGCGGGTATATCCGGTCCGGCAATGATCAGCGGCACACCGGCGACTTCCTCGTACATGGTCGATTTGCCCCACAGTCCGCGGGCGCCGAGGTTGTCGCCATGATCAGAGGTGTACAACACTCGGGTATTGGCAGAGAGCCCGGTTTCATCCAGTGCCTTTAATACCTTGCCCACATTGTCATCGACAAAACTGACCAGTCCGTAATAGGCGCGGATCGCTTTCGACAGTTTTTCCGGATCGAAGAACTTGTCGTAACTGAAACTTTCGGCATAGTCGCGCAAATAAGGATGTTGGGGTCGCTCATCTGCGGCATATTGCTTGGGCAATTTCACGCATTCAGGGGGATACCGGTAATAAAAC
Organism: Betaproteobacteria bacterium; assembly: GCA_021732805.1. Lineage (GTDB taxonomy): Bacteria > Pseudomonadota > Gammaproteobacteria > Burkholderiales > SG8-41. Next base: position 5,904 of record JAKFUJ010000184.1, read on the forward strand.
TCGGCCGGCGCCACCAGCGGAAAATGCGGGCACACCAGTGACACGAACAACACCCACGGCTTGTCGGTGTGTTTGGGCGCCTCTTCGCGCAGCCAGATTTGCGCGCGGGTGGTGATGTCCCGGTCGTACGCCGTATAGGAAGTCTCGCCCGGCCCGGCCAGTTTGGCGATTTTCCACGACAAGCCACGCTCGGGCAGATCGTTGCGCACCAACCCCATCAAATCACCCTTGCCCTCGATGATTTGCATCGCAATCTGCACTTCACTGAATCCGTAGTCGTCGCCCTCCTTGCCGCGAAAATGCAGCTTGCCGATCGACGCCGTGTGGTGCCCCTGATCGCGCAAGCGGTGATGCCAGCTCGGAGTTGCGCCTTCGTAGGCATCGGCGTTGTCCCAGTAGCCGATCTGATGCACATACTTGCCGACCGCGAATGCCGCGCGCGCCGGCACGCAAACCGGACTGGTGGTATAGGCTGAAGTGAACATCGTGCCGCGAGCCGCCAGCGCATCGAGGTTTGGTGTCTTGATGACAGGGTGTCCGCTCGCCCCCATTATTTTTGGATTGTGCTCATCGGACATGATGATGACGAGATTGCTGGGTTTCGGCATGTTGGTTTGGACTTTCTGCGGGAGCCACGAATTTATACGCAGCCTCAACCAGGGTCAATCATTCAATCAACCTGATTCGAATCTCCGGTGCTGAAATGACTGACCGTCTCATTCGACATTGACGCGACTTGCGACAGGCTCGTAACATCGAAAGCCCAACCGGATACTGCCCATGCCCAAAACCACACTCGGAAAATTGCCGCGCGATGCCATCCGCATGCTGGAACTGCCGCGCATCGCACCTGAAATACTCGAAGGGTTCCGCAATCTCGTGGATCTCACCGGCACGCTGTCCGATGCCTGCGACGAACTCGGCATCGTTGCGGTAATTCCCGGTTACATCCTGCCCCCGGTCAACACCGGCAAACGCATCGTCGGCCCGGCGCTGACCGTGCGCAACGTCGCGCACACCGCGCAGATCCACAAGGCTGCGAACGACAAGACCAGCGGCCAGGGCGAGACCGAGGCACACAACCTCGCCGAACCCGGCGATGTGCTGGTCATCGAAGGGGTGATGGGCTGCTCCAACATGGGCGGCCAGTCCGCCACCATCGCCAAACGCCAGGGTTTCATCGGCGCCATTGTCGATGCCACGGTGCGCGATCCCGAGCAGTACCGCGGCATGGACTGGCCGGTGTGGTGCAAGGGTTTCACACCGATCACCGGCAAATGGCGCACGCAGACCGTCGAAATCAACGGCACCGTGCAAATCTGCGGCATCCAGGTCAAACCCGGTGACATCGCCTGCGCCGACGAAGCGGGTGTGGCTTTTATTCCGCATGAAAAAGCCGCACAAGTGCTGGAAGCTGCGCGCAGGATCGACGCCGGCGACAACAAACGCAAGGCTGACATCGATGCCGGTATCGGCATCGGTGACATCCTGAAAACCAAATACAAATGAACCCCGACCGTCATTCCGGCCAAGCGCAGCGCGAGCCGGAATCCAGAACGAAGCTGGCAACTCCCTGGATTCCGGCTTTCTCCCCAAGGGGACTTCCTTCGGGGCGCGCCGGAATGACGATTTATTAAAACAAGGAGAACCATGAGCGAAGCCACCAACCTGATTTTCATCATGTCCGACGAGCACAACAAACGCGTGCTCGGCTGTGCCGGCCATCCGATGATCAAGACTCCGAACCTCGACGCCCTCGCCGCCCGCGGCACGCGCTTCACTTCCGCCTATACCAATTGCCCGATCTGCGTGCCGGCGCGCGCCGCCTTTGCCACCGGACGTTATGTGCACGACATCCGTTACTGGGACAACGCCATTGCCTATGACGGCAAAATTCCGACCTGGGGCCACCGCCTGATGGCACAGGGCCACCATGTCGCCTCCATCGGCAAGTTGCATTACCTGGATTCGGATGCCAAACGCAACGGCTTTGATGAAGAAATCCTGCCGCTGCATATCGTCAACGGTGTCGGCGACCTGCTGGGACTGATCCGCGAAGAACTGCCGCGGCGCCCCGGCTCGGCCAACCTCGGCCCCGAAGCCGGCAAGGGTGAATCCGAATACACCCAATACGACCGCAGCATCGCCGCCGAAACCATCCAATGGCTGAAGCAAAAGGCGCCGACGCTGAAAGCAAAGCCGTGGGCATTGTACGTCGGCTTCGTCTCACCGCATTTCCCGCTGATCGCGCCGCCGCAGTTTTACGACCTGTACCCGGAAGACGCGGTGCCCTGGCCCGAGATGTACGCAAAAGACCAGCGCCCGCAGCACCCCTTCACCGATGCCATGCGTAAATGCCTGTGTTATGACGATGCCTTCGATGCGCCGATGGTGCGCCGCGCGATTGCCGCTTATTTCGGATTGACCTCCTTCCTCGACGACAACGTCGGCCAGATCCTGCGCACGCTGGAAGAAACCGGGCTGATGAACAACACACGCGTGGTTTATTCATCGGATCACGGTGACAACCTCGGCACCCGCGGCATGTGGGGCAAATCGACCATGTATGAAGAGTCCGCCGGCATCCCGATGATCATCGCCGGCCCCGGTGTGCCCAAGGGCAGCGTCTGCGACACGCCGGTGACACTGGCCGATGGTTTTCCGACTTTCATTCATGCACTGGGCGCAAAACCGCATGCCGATGACAGCAAACTTCCGGGCAACTCGCT
>JAKFUJ010000352.1 GCA_021732805.1 Betaproteobacteria bacterium
GCATGCCGCACCCGGTTGACCGCGTAGATCTGCGTTATGCCAATGGATTTGCCGCACGTGCGCCGGGTCTGCCGTCTGCGGCAGAAGAACCCCGTCGCAAACGAGGTGCTTAGGAAATGACAGGGATCATGAACAAGACCAGGGAAAACAAGAAATTGGTGGTGGGCCTCGACATCGGCACCTCGAAGATCGTCGCCATTGTCGCCGAACTCAAACCCGAGGGCGGCTTCGAGATCATCGGCATGGGCAGCCATCCGTCGCGCGGCCTGAAAAAAGGCGTGGTAGTCAATATCGAGACCACGGTCAATGCCATCCAGCGCGCGCTGGAGGAAGCGGAGTTGATGGCCGACTGCAAGATCCGCGAGGTCTACACCGGCATCGCCGGCAACCACATCAAGAGTTTCAACTCGCAGGGCATGGTCGCGATCAAGGACAAGGAAGTCGCGCAGATGGACATCGACCGGGTGATCGAAACCGCCAAGGCGGTGCAGATCCCCAACGACCAGCAGATTCTGCATGTCCTCAACCAGGAATTCATCATTGACGGCCAGGAAGACGTGCGCGAACCGCTGGGCATGTCGGGGGTGCGGCTTGAGGTCAAGGTGCACATTGTCACCGGCGCGGTGTCAGCAGCGCAAAACATCATCAAGTGTGTGCGCCGCTGCGGCCTTGAGGTCAACGACCTGGTATTGCAGCCGCTGGCGTCATCCGTCGCTGTGCTGTCGGACGATGAAAAGGATCTCGGCGTGTGCCTGGTCGATATCGGTGGCGGCACCACCGACATGGCGGTGTTCACCCACGGTGCGATTCGTCATACCGCGGTGATTCCGATTGCCGGCGACCAGATCACCAATGACATTGCGATGGCGCTGCGCACGCCGACCAAAGATGCCGAAGACATCAAGCAGCGTTTCGGCTGCGCGCTGTCGCAGCTCGCCGACCCGCAGGAAATGGTCGATGTACCGGGCGTCGGCGACCGCAGCTCGCGCCAGTTGTCGTGCAAGACCCTGTCGGAAGTCATCGAGCCGCGGGTTGAGGAACTGTATTCGCTGGTGCAGACGGAACTGCGGCGCAGCGGTTACGAGGAACTGCTGTCCTCCGGCGTGGTGTTGACCGGCGGCTCCAGCGCGATGCGGGGCATGGTCGAACTGGGCGAGGAGATTTTCCACATGCCGGTGCGCATCGGCATGCCGCAGTACGCGGGTGGTCTTGCCGAAGTGGTGCGCAGCACGCGTTATGCCACCGGTGTCGGTCTGCTGATCGCCGGTGCAAATGAACACCGGCAGCGCGATGTTGCGCGCATGAATATCAATAATTTTCAGCAGGTGGTGGAGCGCATGAAAAACTGGTTTACAGGGAATTTCTGATTTGGAAAGTCAGAGAAATCAAGGGAATAAGGGATAGGGCCGGAGTGAATACAAAGCTTTTCGGGATGGCAGGATTTTTCAACATTACTTTGTTTGCGGAAAAAGGAGACTCAAATGATTGAACTGATTGATGCACAGGCGCAGGAAGCAGTAATCAAGGTGATTGGCGTCGGCGGTTGCGGCGGCAATGCAGTGGACCACATGATCGTGCAGGGCGTGCAGGGGGTGGAGTTCATCTGCGCGAATACCGATGCCCAGGCGCTCAAGCGCAATCAGGCAAAGACCCAGTTGCAACTGGGCAGCGAGGTCACCAAGGGGCTGGGCGCGGGGGCCAACCCGGAAATCGGGCGGCAGGCAGCACTTGAAGATCGCGAGCGCATCGCCGAAATGATCTCCGGCGCGGACATGCTGTTCCTCACCGCCGGCATGGGTGGCGGCACCGGCACCGGTGCTGCGCCGGTGGTGGCTGAGGTCGCCAAGGAGCTGGGCATACTGACAGTGGCCGTGGTCACCAAACCGTTTGCGTTTGAAGGCAAGCGGCAGCGACTGGCGCAGGAGGGGCTGGATGCGCTGTCCCAGCACGTCGATTCGCTGATCGTGATTCCCAATGACAAGCTGATGCAGGTGCTGGGCAATTCGGTCACGCTGGATGAGGCGTTCCGCGCCGCCAACGATGTGCTGCACGGCGCGGTGGCCGGCATCGCCGAAATCATCAGCTGCCCGGGCATGATCAACGTCGACTTTGCCGACGTGCGCACGGTGATGGGCGAAATGGGCATGGCAATGATGGGTTCGGCGAAAGCTGCAGGCATCGGTCGCGCACGCGAAGCCGCCGAGCAGGCCGTGGCCTGCCCGTTGCTGGAAGACATCAACATTTCCGACGCGCGTGGTGTGCTGGTCAATATCTCGGCCAGCAAGGCGACCTTCCAGTTGCAGGAAATGTATGACGTCATGGAAACCATCAAGGCTTTTGCTGCCGAATCGGCGACCGTCATCGTTGGCACCGTCTACGACGAAAGTCTCGAAGATGCCCTGCGCGTGACCATCGTCGCCACCGGCCTTGGCAAGCCGCTGGCCCGCCAGACCGCAAAACCGATGATGGTGGTGACGCAGAAGACCGGAACCGACAACATGGGTATGGAAGTGGACTACAACGCATTGGAGCAACCGGCGGTCATTCGTCGTCGCAACCGTGACGCGACGGTCGAGGCCATGCGGCAATCCGGCGTGGAGATGCTCGATATTCCGGCGTTTTTGCGCAAGCAGGCTGACTGAGCGGATGACGTTGGTTCTGAGGCTCTTGTGAGGCAGAGTCAAGGACGGTTTGCGGGCTGGATGGGTATCTGTGCTGCAGTGCGGCAGCATGGTAAAATCTGTTCGCGCCTTACCCCGACGTCATCGCGCCTTACCCCGACGTCATAGTGTCAACCGTAGAGCCATTGAACGTGATCAAACAACGCACATTAAAAAACGTGATTCGCGCCACCGGCGTGGGTCTGCACACGGGCGAAAAGGTCCACCTGACCTTGCGTCCGGCGCAGCCGCATACCGGTATCGTGTTTCGGCGTGTTGATCTGGACCAGCCGGTCGAAATCAAGGCAGATCCGTACGCGGTTGGCGATACCCGTCTGTCATCCTGCCTGGAAAAAGACGGGGTGCGTGTGTCCACGGTGGAGCACCTGATGTCGGCGCTGGCGGGACTGGGCGTCGATAATGCCTGGGTCGATGTCACCGCGCCCGAAGTGCCGATCATGGACGGCAGCGCCGGTCCCTTCGTATTCCTGCTGCAATCCGCGGGCATTGAGGAGCAGGAAGCGCCGAAGAAATTTATCCGCGTCCTGAAGCCGGTCGAAGTCCGCGACGGCGACAAATGGGTGCGTTTCGATCCGCACAATGGTTTCCGGCTGGAGCTGGCTATTGATTATGTGCATCCGGTATTCGAGCCCGGAGCGCAATCCGTTGTTGTGGATTTCGCCACGACCTCCTATGTCAAGGAAGTGGCACGCGCACGCACCTTCGGTTTCATGCAGGATGTTGAAAGCATGCGCTCACAGGGTCTGGCGCTGGGCGGCAGCCTCGACAACGCCATCGTCATGGACGAGTACCGTGTACTCAACAACGACGGTTTGCGTTATGACAATGAGTTCGTCAAACACAAGGTGCTGGATGCGATCGGCGACCTGTATCTGCTCGGACATCCGTTGATCGGCGCGTTCAGCGGGCACAAGTCTGGCCACGCCATGAACAACCGCCTGTTGCGTCACCTGCTGGAGCAGCCTCAAGCGTGGGAGTACGCCAGTTTTGAGCGTACCGAGGACGCACCGCCGTTTCTTGCCTGGCAGCCGCAGGCGGCCTGATTTTGGTCGGGCCTGACCAGGCCGGTGCTGATTTCGGGCGTTACCCATGCTGATCATCCGTCTGTTTGGAGTCCTTGCGCTGATTGCGATTGGATTGGCGCTGGCGTCCTATGCCATTACCCGGGAGCGCCGCTATCTGCATTTTGCCTGGCGGATATTTCTGGGAACACTGGTTTTTGTAGCACTGGTGGTGCTGTTTTACGTGGCCGAGCGTCTGCTGCTGGTGGTTTGAAATCCTCGGGTTTAGCGGCCTTTGCGCTGGCGCGCCGCGAACCGTGCCAGGGCCGAACTCAGATCAGGGTCCTTAACTTTTTTCGAGAGATTTTCAAACTTATCAATTAAATCAATGGGTAATGGCAGTTTTTCGACAGTAATCCGGGGCCGTGCAGAGACCCTTTCAACTTGAACTTGGATCTGGATTGCAGTAATCTCGGGTCCCTGCTTTTGCAGGTTCTTAAGCAGTCGCGGTGCCAGTTGACGCAGTTTGGCCGCGATTGCTCCGTTGTCTGCCGCAATGACCAGCATGCCGTCGCGGTGATTAATCACCCGGCTCATGCTGAGCAGTTCAGGGGGCGCGCAGATCGTATATCGCCGTTGCAGTGCTGCGATGCACTGCGTTGCCCGAGTCAGCGCCGTCAAGCCCGCAGTATCAATAATCAGGGCGCTGAGTTTGCGGGTGGGCATGGCGGCAAGGGAGAGTAACAGCGTGAATATTATTCTGGTTTCCGAGAAACTGCCAAAGGCGCGAACCATCACGCTGGGTTGGCCGCATTTTGCAGGCGCCGCGTTTTTGCTGCTGACCGTCGTACTGACCCTGGCGGGGGCTCTCAACTACGGCGTACTGCGGTTTGCAGCAGAACTGAATATCCCCTACGTCAAAGACATACTGGTGACCGTCCATCAGCAGCAGCAGGAAAAGAACCAATCCTATCTGCAGGATAACCTGAATGCGATGGCCGTTCGCCTTGGACAGATGCAGGCGCAACTGTTGCGGCTGGATACCCTTGGCGAGCGCCTGGCCAAGCTGGCCGGTTTCAAGCCGCAGGACCTGATGTTCAACGATGTGCCGGGGCGCGGTGGTGCGATTTCGTCGGTGCCCAGCCAGAATCTTTCCCTTGGCGACTTTACGCAGCAGGTTGACCAGCTGACCCGTCAGCTTGAAGACCGCGGTGACAAACTGGGCCTGCTCGAATCGATGTTTACGCTGGAAAGTGCGAGAAAAAAACTGACCCCCACAAAGCTGCCGGTCGAAGGCGGCTGGTATTCCTCGAACTTTGGATGGCGCATTGATCCGTTCACCGGCCAGCGCGCTTTTCACGAGGGCATCGACTTCATGGCCGAGGAAGGAACGCCGATTTATGCGGCTGCCGCAGGCGTCGTGGTCTACTCAGAAATACACCCCCAATATGGTAATATGATCGAGATTGATCACGGCAATGATCTGATCTCCCGGTACGCCCATGCATCGAGGCGGCTGGTGAAAGTCGGCGATGTCGTGTTGCGTGGTTCGCTGATTGCCGAAGTCGGCAGAACCGGCCGCGCAACGGGCTCCCATCTGCATTTTGAAGTGCGTCAGCGCGGTGCGGCAAAGAACCCCGCGCAGTTTCTGCAATTGCCCGGCTGAACGGCGGCACAAAGCGCGAGAATTGCAGGGGTGGGATTATCCCACCCCTTTTTTATTCGGGATGTGAATGATTACCGGCATATTGAAGAAAGTGTTCGGCAGCCGTAACGAACGGCTGCTCAAGCAATACCGGCGCAGCGTGCGTGCGATCAATGCGCTGGAGCCGCAGATTGCAGCGCTGTCCGACGAAGCTTTGCGGGCCAAGACCGCTGAATTCCGTGAGCGTGTCACCAAGGCCCTGACTGAAGATGGCGCATCCGGCGGCAGTGTGCAAAGCGGTCAGACCGCGGCACTCGACAGCCGTCGCCGTGCCGCCCTTGATACGATCCTTCCCGAAGCTTTTGCTGTAGTGCGCGAGGCCGGCAAACGTGCGCTGGGCATGCGCCATTTCGACATGCAACTGGTTGGTGGCATCGTGTTGCACAATGGCAAGATTGCCGAGATGCGCACTGGCGAGGGCAAGACACTGGTGGCGACATTGCCGGCATACCTGAATGCGCTGGCCGGCACCGGCGTGCACGTGGTGACGGTCAACGATTACCTGGCGCAGCGCGATGCGGAGTGGATGGGGCGCATATTCCGTTTCCTCGGATTGAGCGTCGGCGTCAATCTGTCGCAGATGGAGCATGGCCTCAAGCAGGAGGCTTATCGCGCCGACATCACCTACGGCACCAACAACGAGTTCGGATTTGATTACCTGCGTGACAACATGGTCTACGAGTTGTCGGAAAAAGTGCAGCGCGGGCTGGCGTTTGCAATCGTCGACGAGGTTGATTCGATCCTGATCGACGAAGCGCGCACGCCGCTGATCATTTCAGGGCAGGCCGAAGACACCACGGATCTTTATCTGCAGATGAATGCGGTGGCGCCCAAACTGGTGCGGCAGAAGGACGAAAAGGCGGCGGGCGATTACTGGGTGGACGAAAAAGGCCACCAGATCGTGCTGTCGGAAGAGGGCCATGAACATGCTGAAAACCTGCTGGGGCAGGCCGGCATGCTGCCCGAGGGCGGCAGTCTGTACGAGGCGGCGAACATCGGGTTGATGCACCACCTGAATGCCGCTTTGCGCGCGCACAGCCTGTTTCACCGCGACCAGCAGTATGTGGTGCAGAACAACGAAATCATCATCGTTGACGAGTTCACCGGACGTCTGATGCCCGGACGCCGCTGGTCGGAGGGTCTGCATCAGGCGATTGAGGCCAAGGAAGGCGCCGAGATTCAGCGTGAAAACCAGACGCTGGCGACGATTACCTTCCAGAATTATTTCCGCATGTACGGAAAGCTTTCGGGCATGACCGGCACGGCGGACACCGAGGCTTACGAATTCCAGCAGATTTACGGGCTGGAAACCGTGATCATTCCGACCCATCGACCGATGGTTCGCGATGACCGCATGGACCAGGTATTCCGCACTGCTCCGGAAAAATACAACGCGATCATTACCGACATCCGCGGTTGTTACGAGCGCGGGCAGCCGGTGCTGGTGGGCACGACGTCCATCGAAAATTCGGAATACATTTCCGGCATCCTGAGCAAGGAGGGGTTGCCGCATAACGTGCTCAATGCCAAACAGCATGCGCGCGAAGCGGAAATCATCACCCAGGCTGGAAGCCCGAAAATAGTCACGCTGGCCACCAACATGGCCGGTCGCGGCACCGACATCGTGCTCGGCGGCAATCCCGAGCCGGAGATCAATCGAGTGCTCGCCGATGAAACCCTTGATCAGGCGGCACGTGAGCGGCGGGTGGCGCAATTGCGTGAGGAATGGCAAACACGCCACGATGAAGTGGTGAAAGCCGGCGGTCTGCACATCATCGGCACTGAACGCCACGAGTCGCGGCGCATCGACAACCAGTTGCGTGGACGCGCCGGCCGTCAGGGCGATCCGGGGTCGAGCCGGTTTTACCTGGGACTGGATGATTCGCTGATGCGGATTTTTGCCTCCGATCGGGTGGCTGCGATCATGAATCGCCTGAAAATGCCCGAGGGCGAGGCGATTGAACATCCCTGGGTCACGCGGTCCATTGAAAATGCGCAACGCAAGGTCGAGGCACGCAATTTCGACATGCGCAAACATCTGCTCGAATACGACGATGTGGCCAACGATCAGCGCAAGGTGATCTACCAGCAGCGCAACGATCTGCTCGACAGCACGGACGTTTCAACGACGATTGCTGCGATGCGCGGCGACGTCATCTCCGGGTTTTTTGCCCGGCACATTCCCGCCGGCAGTCTGGAAGAGCAATGGGATGTCGAGGGGCTGGAGGCGACGCTGCGCGGCGAACTTGCACTTGAACTGCCGCTGCGGCAATGGCTGGAAAAGGACCCGCAGCTTGAGGAGGGTACACTGCGCCAGCGGGCCGTCGAAGAGGGCCATGTGCGGTATGCGGAAAAGACGGCCACCGTCGAGACCGCGGCGATGCGTCAGTACGAACGCGCCATCATGCTGCAAAGTCTGGACAGCCACTGGCGGGAACATCTGGCGGCGCTCGACCAGTTGCGCCAGGGCATACACCTGCGGGGTTATGCGCAGAAAAACCCGACGCAGGAATACAAGCGCGAAGCATTCGAGCTGTTTGAGCTGTTGCTGGACATGATCAAGACCGACGTTACCCGGGTGTTGATGACCGTGCAGATTCGCAGCGCGGAAGAACTGCGTGCCGCCGAAGAACACGAGGCGCTGAGCAACGTGCAATACCAGCATGCCGAGGCGGTGGCGGATGCTTCAGCCGAACCTGCGGAAGTGGAAGGTTTTCCGCAAGAAGTTGACGCCGACAAGGCGCAGCCGTTTGTTCGGGGTGGCCAGAAGGTCGGGCGCAACGATCCCTGCCCCTGCGGCTCTGGTAAAAAATACAAGCAATGCCACGGCAAGCTGGCCTGATGTGATGCCATGCCCGTCAACCTGAACCCTCCGGATTCGAAGTCCCTGTTACCGGTGCCGGGCGTGCAACTTGGCATTGCCGAGGCGGGTATCCGCAAGAGCGGACGCAAGGATCTGCTGCTGATTCAACTCGATGCCGGTGCGCGAGTCGCAGGGGTATTCACCCAGAACCGTTTCTGTGCAGCGCCGGTGGTGCTGTGCCGGCAGCATCTGACGATGATCGATCCCGGGATGGGAGTGCGCGCGCTGGTAATCAACACCGGCGTGGCCAATGCCGGTACCGGCAGAGAAGGTCTGGCGCGTGCGCGGCAGACCTGCACCGAGGCGGCACAACTGCTGGGCTGCGCCGCCACACAGATACTGCCGTTTTCGACCGGCGTCATCATGGA
>JAKFUJ010000164.1 GCA_021732805.1 Betaproteobacteria bacterium
CAGCATGATTTGTCCGCCGACCAGGTCGGTGGTCGCCGGCGCATTGCCCTTGTACGGAATGTGCATCAATTTGACGCCGGCTTGGGCGCTGAACATTTCGGCGGCAACATGACCGGTGCCACCATTGCCGGACGAGCCATAAGTCAGTTCTCCGGGACGCTTTTTGGCCAGCGCGATGAATTCACGGACGTTTTTAACTGGAAGCGCAGAATTCACCACCAGCACCTGCGGAATATCGCAAGTCTGGGAAACTCCGGAAAAATCCTTGATCGGGTCATAACCGGCATCGGCAACAATGGCTGGAACGCGGGTAAAGGTATTCGACATGGCGAGCAGCGTATAGCCGTCCGGTGCGGCTGCCTTGACATGGCGGGTGCCGATCAGGGCACTGGATCCGGGACGGTTTTCGACCAGTACCTGTTGGCCGAGCTGCCTGGTGAGTTGCTCGGCTACCGCGCGCGCGACGATATCCTGATTGCCGCCGGCAGCCACGGGATTGATGATGCGGATGATTTTTGTCGGGTACGCGCCGCTCTGACTCCAGGCCGGAACGGCGGCCAGGCAGGTGATGGCCGCAACGGCGGCAACAGTGATGCGTTTCATGAGGACTCCTCCGGTATTGGCAATGTTTATTGTTGGATTGGTTGAAGTCGGAATGCAGCTTGCATTTTGCGGAGATGAGCAATGTCAGGCAAGTCAGATCGGGACGGAAACGATGCGCCGCTCCCCGATCGACTGCAGCACGGCATTGGTGACGGCGACGATATACAGGCTGTCCTCGCCATCCGGCAGCAGGCTGCGTCCGCCGTGGACATCGTTTTCGAACGCCTGCACCTGCAGGTCGTACGCGGGACTGACCGGAAAACGTTCTTCGCTGCTCCCCGATGCGTCGCGTATGGTGATGACATGTTCCTTGGCGAAGCGCAGTGCCGAAGTGATCAACGTCGCTTTTTCACCTTCGATCAACAGGTTGTTTTCGGCGCTGGCCACTTCACGGGTGGCTTTGGCCAGTGCGTGGCAATCCCCTTCAAGTCGTCCAAGCACGGTCATGGTGTCGTCCGGCAGTTTCTTGCGGCGGTCGGGGTGGGTGAACGCGGCAACCTCGACAAAGCGCTGACCGCTGACATACTGGATCAGATCCAGCAGATGCACGCCGACATCGTACATCACGCCGCTTTGCTCGAAGTCTTGCCGCCACGACGCGCGAGAGCCGAGGCCGGAGGCACGCTCCAGCGAAATTTCCACCAGCCGGCCGAGGCGACCCGACTGCACGATTTCGCGCGCACGGACGATGGCGGCATCGAGCCGGATCTGATGGGCGATGCGCAGCACCACTCCGGTGTCGCGGCAGGCTTCGACCATTTCCCGTGCATGCGCGGTTTTCATGGCAAACGGTTTTTCGCACAGGATGTGTTTGCCGGCACGGGCGGCCTTCAACACCGCGGCGTGGTGCATGGCATTAGGCAGCGCGATGTACAGCGCATCGACTTCCGGATTGGCCAGCAGCTCATCCAGGTCACGGTGGGCATGTGCAACGCCGAATTTATCGGCAAAGGCCCGGCTTTTTTCCGGCGAGCTGCCGAGGCAGGCGACGAGTTCGGAGCCGGGGCTCTTGATGATACCCGGCGCGACATAATCGCTGGCAACCCAGCCCAGGCCGACGATGGCCCAGTGGACGGGCGATTGCTTGCTGCTCAAGAAATGGTGCCTCCAGTGGTTTTTTTAGTGCCGCACAAGAACAACAAGTGATGAGTGCGGAATGATGAGTGATGAGCGGGTTCGCGGCAGTCCCGGTTTTCGCTCATCACTCATCATTTCTCACTCCGCACTGACCTAGATGACGCTTTCCATGACCTGCACTTCGACCAGCGTACCCGGGGTGACGTTACCCTGTTCGGTGGGCAGGATGATGAAGCAGTTGGCTTCCGACATCGAACGCAGAATGCCGGAGCCTTGCTCGCCGGTCACGCGCACGCTCATGTTGCCGGCGTTGTCGCGCGAAAGTATCCCACGCTGGAATTCAGTGCGGCCCGGCGCCTTTTTCAGGGTTGATGTGCAGGGCACCCTGAACGTCGGCAGCGGTTCGATCGGATCGCGTCCGGCAAGCTTCAGCAGCGCATCACGCACAAACTGGTAGAAAGTCACCATCACGGATACCGGATTGCCGGGCAGGCCGAAGAAATGCGCGTTGCCGATTTTGCCGTAGGCCAGCGGGCGGCCGGGTTTCATCGCAATTTTCCAGAATACGACTTCGCCGAGTTCGTTGAGCAGGGTCTTGACGAAATCCGCTTCGCCAACCGAAACGCCGCCGCTGGTAATCACCACGTCGGCGATGGTCGCAGCCTCGCGGAACGCCGCTTCCAGCAGCTTCGGATCATCACGCACCACGCCCATGTCGACGATTTCGCAATCCAGCCGCTGCAGCATGCCGTACAGCGTATAGCGGTTGCTGTCGTAAATCTGGCCTTCACCCAGCGCTGAGCCGATCGATACCAGTTCATCTCCGGTCGAGAAAAAAGCCACGCGCAGTTTGCGGTACACCGACACTTCAGCAATGCCCAGCGAAGCAATCAGGCCGATCTCGGCGGGACGCACCGGCTGGCCTTTGCGCAATGCAGGTTGCCCTTTCTGCAGATCTTCACCGGCGCGACGCAGATGCTGGCCCTGTTTGTGGCCGCCGCCGATGGTGATTTGTCCGTCTTTGGCGTCAGCGTGTTCCTGCATGACGATGGTATCCGCGCCAGCCGGCACCACGCCGCCGGTCATGATGCGCACGGTCTGCCCGGCAGCCAGGCTGCCCTTGAACGGCACGCCGGCAAAAGAACTGCCGGTCATTTTCAGCGTGGTCTTGCCGTCAGCCTTGAGATCGGCAAAACGCAGGGCGTACCCATCCATCGCCGAGTTGTCATGGGACGGCACATCGAGCGGAGAAATCACGTCTTCAGCCAGTACGCGGCCCAGTGCGGCGCGCACGGCAACACGTTCCATGGTTGCAATCGGCGAAAGAAAGCGCGCAATGACTTCCCGTGCCTTGGGTACCGGCATTGAATTGGGATCGTAATCATCGGCGCAGGACAAATCGCGGAGGATGGTCGGGGGCGTGTTCATGGCTTGATCCTTGCCGCTCCGTGCGGCAGTTCGAAGATGCTGATTTTATCAGGCAGCAATGCGTGTCATTGAATGATGTCCATGGCGTTTACCCACTGCAGCGACGCCACGGACCGGTAACCCGCGAGGCTGTTGACCAGTCGCCGGAATTCGCGGCTGTCGAGATAGTCGAGCAGGGCGCGAGTGCCGGGTTTCTGCAGCACACTGGCACGGGCGGCCAGATAGTAGTGCTCGCTGACGATGGGCACAAAATCAAGGTTTTGTTCGCGAGCCGCGGCCTCGATTCCGAAAGCCGCGTCCGCCATGCCGCTGGCCACGGTTGCTGCAACAGCGGCATGCGTGAACTCTTCGTGGGTGTAGCCGTGAATGTTGCCGGGGGCGACGCCTTGCTGCGCCAGCAGAAAATCGAGGCACAGCCGCGTGCCAGAACCCGGTTGCCGGTTGACGAAACGCAAGCCGCGCTGCGCCAGGTCCGTCAGTCTGGTCAGTTCCTTCGGATTGCCGGCTTTGACCATCAAGCCCTGCGTGCGATCCAGCAGATGTGCGGCGCGCCATCCCTTCAGACTCAGAAAGGGGATGAACTGGGCGGCAAGGGTGCGGGTCCCGGGAATGGCCGGGAGGTGAAATCCGGCAAGCTCGCATTGATTCCTGCGCAGCGCAGCAAGGCAATCCAGGCTGCCGTGAAAATTGAGCGTCAGCGCAAATCCCGGATTATCTTTACTCTCGTCGCGGATACGCGCCAGTGCCAGGTCGTGGCTGGCGTACAGCGAGACTTTGGCCGGCACCCCTGGAGCATTTTGGGTGCCTGAAATGTGTTCGTGCATGCGCGCTTCACCCTGGCGCAACGACGCGGCTAGGGTGCCGTTGATGTCGACCATCCCTTCCAGCAGTTTTGCTCCCAAAGGTGCAAGCAAGGTGCCGCGACCCTGCTGGCGCAATACCAACTGATCCCCCAGTTGCGTTGCAGCAGTCTCCAGCAAGCCCCAGGCGTGACGGTAAGACAGTTCGGCGCTTTTCGCCGCCTCCTGCAGGCTGCCGTGACGAGCCACAGCTTCCAGCAGGGTGACCAGCCGCGGTTCGATTTCCACGGTATCCAGGGTCCAGCGAATTTGTGCCGATATTTTCATACTTGCAAATTATTGCATGTTATGGAATCCCCGATTATCCAACAGTATTGACGCTTTAATGCTTATGTTCGGGATTGCATGACTAGCTTATGGGATGCCTTTGGGGCTGCCTGGCAGTTGATTGCCGGTTTTGACTCGACACTGGCGCAAATTGTCGGATTAAGCCTTCAGGTCAGCCTGACTGCGGTGCTGATTGCGACTTTGATCGGTTTGCCTTTGGGCGCGACGGTGGCCGTTGAGCGGTTTCGCGGGCGACAGACCGTCATCGTGCTGCTCAATGCCATGATGGGACTGCCGCCGGTCGTGGTCGGCCTGCTGGTGTACTTGCTGCTTTCGCGTGCAGGCCCCTTGGGCAGCCTGGGTATTCTTTTTACACCGACGGCCATGGTCATTGCCCAGGCCGTGCTGATTACGCCGATCATTGCTGCGCTGTCGCGCCAGATCATCGAAGATGCCTGGCGTGAATACGATGAGCAACTGCGCTCGCTGGGCGCACATCGCTTCAATGCCGCAATGACGCTGATCTGGGATACCCGGTTTTCACTGATGACCATCGTGCTTGCCGGTTTCGGGCGTGCGGCTGCGGAGGTTGGCGCCGTGATGATCGTTGGCGGCAACATCGACGGCGTGACGCGGGTGATGACCACCACCATTGCGCTGGAAACCAGCAAGGGCGATCTGCCGCTGGCACTGGGACTGGGCATCGTGCTGATCCTGCTGGTGGTGCTGCTCAATGCCTGCGCCGGCGCGATCCGCGAAATGGCGCTGCGGCGCTACGGCTGACCATGCTGCCGCTCGAATTACATCAACTGTCATTTGCTGCCGGCAATGCCGAGATCATTCGCGGCATCTCTGCGCGCATCGAAGCCGGGCCGCGCAGCATCATCCTTGGCCCGAACGGTGCAGGGAAAAGCGTGCTGATGCGACTCTGTCACAGCCTGTTGCTGCCCACCGCGGGCCGCATCGTCTGGCACGGCGCCATGAATGGTGGAAAAGGAGTTGATTTGCGTCGTCGTCAGGCAATGGTGTTCCAGCGACCGGTGATGCTGCGTCGCTCGGCGCTGGCGAACGTGATGTACGGCTTGAGACTTGCCGGCAAATCGCGCAATGAATGCGAGCTGCGGGCGATGGATGTGCTGGAAGTCGTGGGTCTGGCGCAACATGCGCAGCGACCGGCGCGGGTGCTCTCCGGGGGCGAGCAGCAGCGTCTTGCCATTGCCAGGGCCTGGGCGCTGGGACCGGATGTTTTGTTTCTTGACGAGCCCACGGCCAACCTTGATCCGGCGGCAACGCAGGATATCGAAAGCATCATCAATGCCATCCATGCGTCCGGCACCAAGATCATCATGACCACGCACAACCTCGGCCAGGCCCGGCGCCTGGGGGACGAAATCCTGTTTTTGAGCAATGGCCGGCTGATGGAGCACACACCCATCGACCGGTTTTTCAGGGAACCCGCTTCGGCAGAGGCGGCAACTTTCATCAAAGGAGAAATACCATGGCAATAATCCGGGGAGTACTGCTGGCGCTGGCATTGTCGGGACTGGTACAGGGTCCGATGGCGTGGGCACAGCAGAAATTCATTACCGTGGCATCCACCACATCCACAGAGCAATCCGGCCTGTTCAAGCACATGTTGCCGGTATTCGAGAAAAAAACCGGCATCCAGGTGCGCGTGGTGGCGCAAGGCACTGGTCAGGCACTGGACACCGGACGCCGTGGCGATGCCGATGTGCTGTTCGTGCATGACAAGGCGGCTGAAGAAAAATTTGTCGCCGAAGGTTATGGCGGCCCCCGCCATGAAGTGATGTACAACGATTTCGTCATGGTTGGCCCGAAAGCCGATCCGGCGAAGGTCGCAGGCGGCAAGGACATCCTGGTGGCTTACAAGAAAATTGCCGAAAGTCAGGCTCCGTTCGCATCGCGCGGCGACAAGAGCGGCACGCATGCCGCCGAGTTGCGGCTGTGGAAAGCAGCGGCCATCGATCCGCAGACCGGCAAGGGCGCCTGGTACCGCGAGACCGGCTCCGGCATGGGCCCGACGCTGAATACTGCCTCCGGCATGAATGCCTATACCTTCACTGATCGCGGCACCTGGCTGTCGTTCAAGAACCGCGGCGATCTGGTGATCGTGGTGGAGGGCGACCAGCGCCTGTTCAACCAGTACGGCATCATGCTGGTGAATCCGGCCAAACACCCCCATGTCAAAAAGGACATGGGCCAGGAATTCGTTGACTGGGTGATTTCGGCGGAAGGCCAGAAAGTCATTGCCGATTACAAGATCGGCGCCGATCAGCTGTTCTTCCCCAACGCCAGGCGCTGATTGATTTTGAAGACGAAGTTGCAGCCCGATACCGGGCGCCGTTCATGGTTGCTGGCAGCTGCGACGGTTGCTCTGCTGCCGGGTATTGTTCGCGGACAGGGAGGCCGCATAGTGACCGATGGCGCAGGGCGCGCGGTGACCCTGCCGGTGAAAATCGAGCGCATCTACGCCGCCGGACCGACGGCCAGCGTGCTGGCCTTTGCCGTGGCGCCGGACAAGCTGATGGGATGGACTTCACCATTCCGTGACGCGGAGCGGCCGTTTGTGCCGCCGCGTTATGCCATTCTGCCGGCTTACGGCCGACTGACCGGACGCGGCAATACGGCCAATGTCGAAATCGTGATCAAGGCCAAACCCGATCTGATTGTCGACTACGGCACGATACGCGACACCTATGTCTCATTGGCGGACAGGGTGCAGGCGCAGACCGGCATTCCCTATCTGCTGCTTGACGGCGATTTTGACCGGATGGCCGAGGTGATCCTGCAGTTCGGACGGATTGCCGGCGAGGAAACGCGCGCGGCAGCACTGGCGCAATATGCACGGGATACGATTACCGACATCGCTGCACGGGTCGTCAAAATCCCGCCGGCACGGCGGCCCCGGGTGTATTACGGCCGTGGTCCGCAGGGATTGAACACCGGGCTGGCAGGATCCATCAACATGGAAAGCCTGGAACAGGTCGGTGCGCACAACGTTACCGCTGAACTGGGCAAAGGCAGTCTGGTGCAGGTGTCGATCGAGCAAGTGCTGCGCTGGAATCCTGACGTCATCATGACCACGGATCCGAATTTTTATGCGCTGGCACGCACCCATCCAATCTGGAGTGCGATGCCCGCAGTCAAGTCGGGCCGGCTGCATCTCTCGCCAGCCTTGCCGTTCGGTTGGATCGATTTCCCGCCGTCGCTGAACCGGCTGATCGGCCTGCGCTGGCTGACGCGGGTGCTGTATCCTGAGGCCTTTCCCGAAGACCTGCGGCCCATCGTGCGCGATTTCTACAGCCGTTTTTATCATCAGACGCCCACTGCAGCGCAACTCGATCAGCTGCTGAATTCATCACCGGCGCTGTCATGACCGCGCGGCAGCCCCTGATGCTGCTCGCGACAGTTGCGGGCCTGCTGGGCATGGTTGCGCTGGCCTTTTCGGTCGGCCGTTATCCGATTGCGTTCCCCGATCTGCTGCGCGTGTTGTGGAGCTGGCTGGGCGGTACGCCACACGGACTGGATCCGACCATCGAAACCGTGGTACTGCAGATTCGCGGCCCGCGGGTGATTGCGGCATTGCTGGTCGGCGCCGCGCTCGCCGCCGCCGGCGCGGCTTACCAGAACCTGTTTCGCAATCCGCTGGTGTCTCCCGACATCCTCGGGGTGTCTGCCGGCGCCGCAGTCGGCGCCGTGCTGGGCATATTCCTGTCGCTGGGCATCGTGGCCATCCAGTCGATGGCGTTTGCCGGTGGGCTGGCTGCGGTCGGCATGGTTTACGTCGTCGCGAAAGCGGTGCGCGGGCATGATCCGCTGCTGGTGCTGGTGCTGGCCGGTGTGGTGCTGGGTTCCTTGCTCGGCGCCTGTGTGGCGCTGATGAAATATCTCGCAGATCCCTACAACCAGTTGCCGGCCATTACGTTCTGGCTGCTGGGCAGTCTGGCGGCAGTCAATCCCAAGGATTTGTGGGTCGCTGCGCCACTGCTGATCTCGGGGTTGCTGCCGTTGTGGCTGCTGCGCTGGCGCATCAATGTGCTGTCGCTCGATGATGAGGAGGCGCAGGCGCTGGGCGTGGCCACAGGGCCTGTGCGTATTGCCGTAATCGTCGGCGCGACGCTGATGACTTCGGCTGCGGTGGCGATTGCCGGTGTCATCGGCTGGATAGGACTGGTGATCCCGCATTTTGCGCGGTTGATTACCGGTCCGGATTTTTCGCGGTTGTTGCCGGTATCAGTGCTGCTGGGCGCGGGATTTCTGCTGGCGGTGGACACATTAGCGCGCACCATGGCCAATATTGAAGTGCCGCTGGGGGTGCTGACCGCCTTCATCGGCACGCCGTTGTTC
>JAKFUJ010000461.1 GCA_021732805.1 Betaproteobacteria bacterium
CCTTGACGTCGGTTCGCGCCAGCACCTTGATGATATCGACATGCAGCCTGGTCACGATGTCGCGCGGCACCGCGGCCTGCGTCAGTACGCCGTACCACTGGTTGGCGTCGTAACCGGGCACGCCGCTTTCGTTGATCGTCGGCACTTCGGGCAGGATGGTCAGCCGTTTCAGCGTTGCCACGCCGAGCAGTTTCAGCCGGGCGGATTTGACGTGCGGCATCAGCGCCGTCATGCCGGTGATGGTCATCGTGGTCTGTCCGGAAATCAGGCCGATCATCGCCGGCCCGGTGCCTTTGTACGGCACATGCACCATGTTGATTTTGGCGAGCAGGCGAAAATATTCCCCCGCCAGATGCGAAGCGCTGCCGCTGCCGCCGGAGGCATACAGCAGTTCACCGGGCTTGGCTTTTGCCAGCGCAACGAACTCACGCGCGGTTTTGACCGGCAGCGACGGATGCACCGCCATGCCATTGGGTACGGTGGCGAGCACGGTGATCGGCGCGAAATCCCGGGTCGCGTCGTACGGCAGCTTGGGATACAGCGTCGGATTGAAACCGAAAGTGCCGACATGGCCCATGACGATGGTGTAACCGTCAGGTGCTGCGCGTGCAGCGAGTTCAACACCGATGGTGCCGCCGGCGCCGCCGCGATTTTCAACGATGACCTGCTGGCCCCAGGCTTCGGTCAGTTTTTGCGCGACCAGGCGTGCCAGCAGATCGGTGCTGCCGCCGGGCGGGAACGGCGCGATGAATCGCACCGGTTTGCTTGGATAGTTGCCGGCGGTCTGCGCCGATACAGGGTGATGCACGATCCCGGCAGAAAACAGAGCGATTGACAGTAAGTAATTGATTTTATTCATTATTTAAGTACTTCGCCCTGTGGGTTTCAAGTTTTTGGCCGACCGTCCAGCGTTGCACCGCTGCTCAGCAAGGCGTTGATGTCGGCTTCCGGCAGACCGGCTTCACGCAGTACCTCCAGACTTTGCTCACCGATTTTTGGCGCATGGCGAAAATCCTTGCGCGCGCCGCGCGACAGCTTGTTCGGCAATTTCATGTTCCAGATTTTGCCTTCGGTCGGATGGTCTATTTTTTCGAAAAAGCCGATGTCTTTCAGATGCGGATCTTCCATGATCTGATCCAGCGTCTGGAACGGCATCGCCGGCACATCGGTGCGATCAAAAATTTCCATCCATTCCGCGGTGGTTTTTTTCTTCAGGCCTTCGGCGCGGATGCTGAAATATTCCGGGGTGTGCTTGAAACGTGCGGCGACGGAATTAAAACGCGGATCGGTTTTTAATTCCGGCCGGCCGATGGCGTCGAACACTGCAAACGCCTGACCATCGGTATTGGCGGATACGCAGACCCAACCATCCCTGGTCGGCAGCGGCCGTGACTGCGGGTCGATGAGCCGGGGATCGCCGACATCGCCCAGCGGCGGGTCGAAGGTCTTCAGATACATGTGTTCTTCGAGCACCGACTTCACCATGTTCTCGAACATCGGCAGTTCGATGGACTGGCCCTCACCGGTGCGCTCACGGTGCAGCAGCGCCATCAGGATCATCTGCACGGCGATCAGACCGACGGTGCGGTCAGCCACCACCATCGGCAGGTAACGCGGCTCACCGGTGGCCATGTGATACAGCGCGGCGATGCCGGACGAGCCCTGAATGATCGAGTCATAGGCCGGCTTGTCGCGGTAACGGCCGCCCTGGCCGAAGCCGAACATGCCGCAGTAAATGATTTTGGGATTGACCTTGCATACGTCTTCGTACGACAGCTTCAACCGCGCTATTGCCGGCGGCCGCATGTTCCAGACCAGTACGTCGGCAGTTTTCAGCAGTGTCATCAGCGCGTCGTAAGCGCCGGGTTTTTTCATGTCCAGCACCAGCGAACGCTTGTTGCGGTTCAGGTGCAGATACTTGGCGGACATGCCCGTCGTGCGGCCGCGGCCGGCAAGGAAGCGCACGATGTCGCCGCCGGGAGCCTCAACCTTGATCACGTCGGCGCCATGATCGGCAAAGGTCTGCGTGGCCAACGGGCCGACCACCACCGACGTCATGTCGATGATCTTGATGCCTTCGAGTGGTCCGCCGGCCATTAGATCTCCTTCCGCAAACAGCCATCAGGCTGTTTGCGGCTGCTGTCTCCCCTCCCCCTCTGGGGGAGGGGTCGGGGGTGAGGGATTTTTTTCATTTAAACTCCGCTTCAGCAGTGAGAGCAACCGCGCCGCTGTCATCCTGCGCCCACAGTTTTGCGGTCTTGTTGTCGATGGAGGGTTCGCCGCAGAAGGTGATGGTGCGGTTGACGAACAGCGCGCGCACGTTGCGCGAAGACATGAATTTGACCGGTGTCGTGCCGTGGCTGCGCGCCAGTTCAAAGGTCAGCAGCGTCGTCAGTCCGCCGTTCATGATCAGATCGGGATAACCCTCGATGCCGGTCACGTACGGTTTGTCGTAATGGATGCGATGGCCGTTGAAAGTCAGCGCCGAATAACGGAACAGCATGACAGGGTCCGGCGTGACCTGGTGTTGCCACACGGCTTTGCCCGGCGCCGGCATTGGCGGCTGCGGCGGCGCAGAGGATGGAGACGAACTGCGGTCCGGGTCACCGCGATACACGATGTCCTGTTCTTCAGTGATGGCAACGCCGCGCGGGCTGTGCAGCTCGGTCTTGACCGTGACAAACACCATGCGCCCGCTGCGCCCGTCCTTGATGGTGACATTGTGGATGGTTGATTCACGGCGCACTTCATCGCCGATCAGCAGCGGTGCGACAAACGTGGTGCGCTTGCCGGCAAACATGCGCCGCGGCAGCGGCACCGGTGGCAGGAAATCACCGCGTTGCGGATGGCCGTCGGGGCCGATCTGCGAATGGCGCACGATGCGCGGGAACAGGATGGCATGCCAGCCCACGGGCAGGGGGTCGCCCATTTTGGGAAATGGGTCATCACGATCCAGCGTCGCCGACAGGCGATCGACCATCGGCACGGTGACGTAATCGATGGCCGTTTCAGTGCGGCCTATCCATTGTTTGAGGGATTCCAGGTCTGCAGACATGCGGGCTTGCCCAGGTTATTGCGAAGGGAGCGCAATTTTAATTCATCGCCAGCCCGCAGGGACAGCTCAGCGACCGAGGCGAAAATCAAACTCCACACTGTGAAAGGGCAACGGCAGTTGATAACGCTGCGCGAGCGTCGTATCAGTGGCTAATTGTGTTTGTACCAGCAGGGATTCCCGCACACCGAACACCGCATCTTCGTCGATGTAGCGGTCGTCCGCGAAAAACACTTCGGTGGTCAATGCCTTGCAGCCTTCGGCACTGACGATGAAATGAAAATGCGCGGGCCGCCATGCATGGCGACCGCCGGCGCGCAGCAGATCACCCACCGGACCGTCATAAGGCACGGTATACGGCGCAGGACGCACGGTGGTGAAAGCATAGGCGCCGTCGTCACCGGTGATCATGCGAAAGCGCAGGTTGTGCGGATCCTGCGCCGCATCCTGCTGCCAGTACAGACCGTTGATGGCGGCCTGCCAGAAATCGAGCTGGGCGCGCGCGATGGGCCGGCCATCGGCATCCATGACGCGGCCGCGCACCAGCATCGGTTCGCCGTCGTTGTCACGCTTGAGGTCACCGCCGACCGCGAGCAGTGGCGAGCCCTCGGCATGGAACGGCCCCAGTGCACTGCGCTCGGTGCCGCCGCCATCACTTTGCAGCATGTCGACCAGTGAAGACAGTCCGAGCACATCAGAGGTGAGAATGAACTCGTTGCGGGCTTCGTCGGAAATTTTTCCGGCTTGATAAAGAAAATCGATGCCGGCTTTCCATTCATCCGGAGTCAGCTGGACTTCACGGGCAAAGGCATGCAGATGATGTACCAGTCGTTCGATGACCTGCCGGAAGCGTGGTCCGGTGGCGCCGTCGAAAGAGCGCACCACGGCGCTGGTCACGGTGGTGCTGTTGACGTTGCGCATGTCGTTCCTAGTCGACACGTGCGCCGGATTGCTTGACCATCTGCGCGTATTTCGTCACCTCGGAATTCAGCCGTGCGGCGAACTCGGACGGCGTGTTTGGCGTGAATGTCAGTGACAGTGCATCAAGCCGGGTCTTGCTGGCAGGGGCCTGCAGCGCGAGGCTGAAATCGCGATTGATCTGGTTGATGATGAATGCGGGTACGCCCGACGGCGCAAACACCGAGAACCAGGTGTAATCGTCAAAACCGGGAAACCCGGACTCGGCAACCGTGGGCACATCAGGCAGTACCGGTGAGCGTTTGGCGGTGGTGACCGCGATGGCCCGCAGGCGAGCGTTGCGCACAAAAGGTACTGCAGGCGGCATCGATGTCGCGCCGACCTGAACCTGATTGCCGACCACTGCGGTGACTGCTGCGGCAGGTCCGTAGGGCACATGGGTAATGTCGGACTTGGACAGTGTTTTGAACAGCAACTCCATGTCCAGATGCGGTGTTGTTCCGGTGCCGGACGAGCCGTAGCTCAGCGGCATCGATTTGGCGAGCGCAATCAGTTCCGGCAATGTTCTGGCATTGGTCGATGGATGCACCGAAATCAGGTTGGGCGTGGTCGGACCCTGCAGGATCGGCACGATGTCTTTCATCGCGTAACCGGGCTTGGCATAGAGGCTGACGTTGACGGCGATGGCCGAGCTGTTCATGAAAATCGTGTGGCCGTCCGGATTGGCGCGCAGCGCGGTTTGGGTGCCGATGTTGCCCGATGCACCGGGACGGTTTTCGATGATCACGTTCTGGCCCCAGGTTTCGGTGAGTCGTTCGCCCACCACACGCGCCACGATGTCGGTGGAACTGCCCGGCGGGAAGGCGACGATGATGCGCACCGGCTTCGTCGGAAATTTGGCGGCAGGTTGTGCAAATGCCGGTGATGTACTGGCCGCCAGCGCGACCATAAACAGTAAACTATTGATTTTATTGATATTTTTCATAACTCCTCCCAGAGTGCCCGCAGGCCGGGAGCCGGCGTGACGCGTCATCGTAGCCGACGCGTCAGCGAAAGAGAATCGCCAATGTGCTTGTACGAAGTTTCGCCTCTACAGAGGCATGAGTGGGTCGATCGTCATGACGCGCCCCGAAGTCCGGATTGTACGGGTAGAGGTTGTCAGCTGGTGTGGCCATCGCCATTGGAAATGAAGGGGCGCGGGTAGAATGACCGCGTCATTATGGAAAAACCACGGGACACTCATTCGCTCAACGAAGGCCAGGCCCGATACATCCTGATCGACCCGGCTCTGCGCAATGCCGGTTGGAATCTGGATGATCGGACGCAAGTGGGTTTCGAGGTTCCCGTCGATGGCTATGATGCCGAGCCTTGGAACGGGGTATCTATCGGCAACGGTTTACGACGGCGCACGAAGGTGCGCACACAATTCTCGACGAAGAAGAAGACGTTGTGGTCTCGTTGGTTAAGTGGGAAAAGGGTGATCTTGTCGAGATAAGAGCGAATACGTTTGCATCAAGATTCCTGATGCCACCGGAGTTTCTCCGAGCCATCCCGGAGCCCAGGCAGTGGAGCGTGGAAAAAGTCATCGATTGGGCAAACCGACTAAAAGTAAACGTAGTGGCTTTGGGATATGCGTTGAAAGATGAGCAGCTAATCGGTGATGGATTACTTGAGCAGCTCCAAGACGCGCGTGTTCCTGGTGACGAAAAAATAGACCCTGAGCTGCCAGCAGGATTAACAGGGAAAATTCTGGAGCAGAAGCGCCGTCTTTTGCAGTTGGGACTTTCTGATCACTATGTAGGGCTGTGCTTTGATGCTTACGCAAGGGGTATTGTTTCCCGGGGTCGTCTTGCAGAGTGCATGCTATTGGAAGATGGGGAGCTGCTTGCAGTTGCCGAGCTATATGGCAGGAGCTTGGCATATGGAAATTGACATTTCGAAGTTCATGCAAACGAACGTTATCGACACCTGTGCAATATGGCATGTCTTATCTTCTTGGCGGCTTGTGTCAGCGACGAAAGGCGCGCGCTGTCAATTTGCGGCAACCGCTTTTGTCTACTACGAGGCTTTGCACAAGCCACGAAAGACGCCCAAGAAGGCTGACCTTGAACTGCAGGATCGCCTACGCGCCGAAAGGACGTCCGGCTGGTTTGGAGACTGTTCGTTGGATATTTCCGACCTGCAGGATGTGGGCATACTCGACAAACGAATGCGTTTAGGCAAGGGCGAGCTTGCGTCAATTGCATTTGCAAAAAAGGCCGGTCTTGCATTCATGACGGATGATCAAAAAGCACGAAAACTCGGAGCATCCGTCATGCCACGGGATCGAATTCAGACAACCCCACACCTGTTCGGTTGGCTTATCTTTTCAGGGGAGCTTGCCGACTCTGATAAGGAGCCTGTAATTGCACAGCATGAGGAATGCGGGGGGCAACTCAGACCTTACTTTGAAGAGACCTATCGCGAAGCTTTGAGGTGTCGCTTGATGGCCAGAAGTTAGAAATAGATTATCTGGTCGAGCGGCCTATGTCTTGCTGCGTGATGACCCACCTGCGTTGTCGTCGCAGCGCACACGTAAAGTGTATAAATATTATTAAAATCAAAGTGATACGATAATATCTCTGGCTACCGGTATGTCCTGAATTGCCCGACCACCACCCCAAATATCTCCAGATCACCCTTGGGGCGGATAACCGGAAAAGCCTTGTTCTCGGGTTTAAGCACGATCCGGCCCCGCTCTTTGTGTAGACGCTTCAGTGTGAATTCGTTGTCGATGATGGCGACGACAATATCGCCGATGTTCGCAGAAGTGCGCTTTTCCACGACGACCAGATCGCCTTCGTGGATGCCGGCATCGATCATCGAGTCGCCCTTGACCTTGATAAGGACAGTATTCGACGGGTTGGGGATCAAACGCTCATCGATGGTGATCGTGTCTGGGGCGATGATGTCAGGTGCCAGCGTCGGCAGGCCGGCTTGCACACTCTCGGTCATCGGTCGCTCGAAGAAGCGTCGCCCCGGCTTGAGACGCCGGTCTGGCGTGCTTTCGACGAACCCTTCGGCCTTCAGACGCTGGACCAGGCCTGCAACCGATGCTTTCGAATTCAATCCGACGAGGACGCCGATCCTTGCATAGGACGGCAGAATCCGGTGCCGGGCGTAGTAGTCCTGCAGCCTTGCGAGGTATTGACGGTCATCAGCCATTCACTTACGATACCGAACGATCGTTCGCTAGTCAACGGGGGCTTGATGACGGATCGCCGAGATGAGCAACACCTTCCTGCTGCATACCGCGGGAAGGAGACGGCATTTATTAAGCATGAGTTGCTCAGGGCTTATCTGAAGCGGCTTTTCCTGATCATTGGGATGAGCGCGCAGAAGCTCGGCATCACCGAACTTTGCTACGTCGATGGTTTCGCTGGTCCGTGGATGGATGAAAGCGATGACCTTGGCAGTACGTCGATCGCAATTTCGCTAGGCATTCTCGACGAGTGTCGGCAGGAGTTGGCGAAACAAGGTCGGGCAGTCCGCATTCGCGCGCTCTATGTCGAGAAGAATGGCGTAGCGTTTGCACGGTTGGAGAGTTATCTGCGCGAGCGAACCCCGAGCGGAATCGAAGCCAAGCCACTAGAGGGAGATTTTGTTGGTTTGCGCCAGACAATTTTGGATTGGTGCGGAAGTAAAGCATTTGTGTTTTTCTTCCTGGATCCGAAAGGCTGGAAACCAGTTGGTGTGAAGCTGTTGCAGCCACTGCTTGCGCGGCCACAGTCCGAATTTTTGATCACTTTTATGTACGACTTTGTAACTCGCTTTGTGTCCAAACAGGATCTTGAGACTCACATGATCGAGCTTCTGGGTGAGGTGCCAAACGTAGGCGATTTACACGGTCTCGCCAGGGAGAAACATGTGCTTGGCATCTATCGCAACAATCTGAAGCAACTGATGCCTGCAAAAGCGCGATGGCCAGCTCGCTCGGCATACGTGCGTGTGCTGGATCGGGAGAAGGAGCGAGCTAAGTATCACCTCGTCTACCTGACCAGTCATCCTCACGGTATTACGGTGTTTATGGAGATTTCCGAGGCGCTTGAGCCCGTGCAAAAACTCGTCAGGGCATCGACGAAACAGGCATCGCGTATTGAGAAGACCGGTCAAGGTGAGCTCTGGACTGCTGTAAATATGACGGATGCTGAAGAACAGCCAGTGGATATTGTCGAAGTGGAGCGGTTCTGGCTCGCGCATTTATCTGATCAGCCGATCAAATTCGGGGAGGCAGAGTTCGCGGACTTATTAGAGAAGACGGATTGGCTGCCTGGTGATCTTCAACGCGCACTCGGGAATTTGATCGGCACGGGGAAGGTCTGTAATCTCGACGCAGAGGGAAAGCGGAAGAGTCGGTTTCTGCATTTTGAGAAAAAAAACGGCGAACGCTTGCAACTGACGGGAGACGAGTAATGAGCACACAAAGCAAAATCGAATGGACCGAGCAGACCTGGAACCCGACCGTAGGTTGCACGAAGGTCTCACCTGGTTGTAAGCATTGCTATGCGGAAACCATGGCTCGACGACTTCAGGCCATGGGGGTTAATGGTTACGAAAACTGTTTCCGTTTGACGTTGATGCC
>JAKFUJ010000386.1 GCA_021732805.1 Betaproteobacteria bacterium
GCAGCAGGTTGGGGCCTGCCGCCAATACGGCAGTTTTTACTGCGGCTCGATACCTGCGGCTTTGGCAATGTCGGCGAAACGTTTGACGTCGGCGCGGAACTGTTTGGCCCAGACTTCAGGCGGATCGCCGTTGGGCTCGTAACCATTGTCGACGAAATTGGCGTTGACCTTCGGTTCCTGCAATGCCTTATGAATGGCCTGCTGCAGTTTCCTGGCGATGGGCATCGGCAATTTTGCAGGGCCGAACACGCCATGCCATCCTGCATCGGACACATAACCTTTGACCGTTTCGCCGACGGTGGGAATATCCGGCAGCGAGGACAGGCGTTTGGCGCCGGTGAAGGCGATGGCGCGCACGCGACCGGCTTTATGGTGTGGCACGCCGACCGAGCCCGCGGGGAAATGCACCTGCACCTCACCGCTGATGCAGGCAGCGACGGCCGGACCACCGCCCTTGTACGGCACATGCAGCATTTTGACTTTGGCCATGTTGGCGAGCAGTGCTCCTGCCAGGTGCTGGCCGTTGCCGACGCCGGCGGTGCTGTAGCGGACCTGCTCTTTTTTGGCGAGGGCGATCATGTCGGCCACGGATTTGACCGGTACTTTTGGGTTCACGACTACCAGATAGCCGAGGCCGGTTGCGACATTGGTGATCGGCGTGAAGTCGCGGATCACGTCAAACGGCATTTTTTTGACGATGGCCGGATTGACGGCGAAGCCGAACGAGGTGTTCATGATGGTGTAGCCGTCGGGCGTGGCGTTTTTGAGCACGTCGGAGCCGATGATGCTGTTGGCGCCGCCGCGGTTGTCGATGACAAAGTTGGTGCCGATTTCTGTTTCGACCTGGCGGAACAACATGCGTGAAAACACATCGACGTTGCCGCCGGCTGGGAAAGGTACGATCAGCCGGATGGGGCGGCTTGGATATTGCTGGGCGATGGCGTGGCCGGCGAGCGCAAGCGCGAGCACGCCGAGCAGTGCGGAAATACTGCGATGCATGATTTCTCCTCCAATGATTGGGACCATGGATGCCGGGCGCGCGGTTTTTTTTATGCACATCACCGACAGTTCTATTTTAGAGGCAACGCCCGGGTGCGGGGAATAAGATTTCGTGCAGGTCGTGCAATGCCGGAATCGGTTAATCTGGGCGCTGCAAAATCATATCTGTAGCAGAACAGGAGCTGATCTTGAGCAAACCCGTTGTGCTGGTCACCGCAGCCACCGTATCCGAATTGGCGCAGGGACTGCTGCGCGCAGGTGGCGCTGATGTCGCATTCATGCCGGGTCACATCGACGAGGAAGCGTTGATTGCGGCACTGTCGGCGCGGGAAGTGTCGGCGGTTCTGTTGCGCGGTTCGCCGCCACTGACTGAACGTGTTTTTGCCGCTGCACGCGGCCTGAAAATCGTCGCCAAGCATGGCGCCGGCGTGGATTCAGTGGATATCGCCGGCGCCACCCGTCATGGCATCGCGGTGATGGTGGCCGGCGGCGCCAATGCCGATGCTGTGGCTGAACACTCGCTGGCGCTGATGCTGAGCCTGGCACGCGGACTGTCACAATTTGACCGCCAGACGCGCAGCGGCGCCTGGCGCGACCTGAATCAGTTCACGCGCGATTTCCGCACGCTGACGGTCGGCATCGTCGGCTACGGCCAGATCGGGGAGCGTACGGCGCGACTGGTGCAGGCTTGCGGCGCCCGTGTTTTGATCCATACCCGTTCGAAAGTTACGCTGCCTGCCGGCATGGAAATCGAAGCCGATTTCGACCGCTTGCTGACGAGCGTGGATATGCTCAGTCTTCATTGTCCGTTGACTGAAAAAACCCGCGGCATGATCGGCGTCGCACAGCTTGCGCGGATGAAGCCCGGTGCGTTCCTGATCAACACGGCACGCGGTCCGGTGATCGACGAAGCAGCGCTGGTCGATGCCCTGCGCAGCGGCAGGCTGGCCGGCGCAGGACTGGATACTTTTGCGACGGAGCCGCCGGATGCGGCCAACCCGCTGTTTGCGCTGCCCAATGTGCTGGTGACCCCGCATATCGCCGCGGCAACCACTGACGCGATGATGCGCATGGGCACCATCGCCGCGAACAACATCATCAGCTACTTGCGAGGAGAGATTTACGACCCGCGTAATTTTCTGAATCCCGACGTATTCAAGGCGACTTAACGCAACGCATTGTGGTCGGTCGGTGGAACAGGCCCGGCCGGTATGTTCAACTATGTAACGCAGACATCAGCGCAGCCGCAATCCGCTGTTTGCGCATATTCATCCGGGAAAACAAACATGACGACAGACAAAATACTTGCCAGCCGGGAAGGCCCGATTGGTTTCCTGATTTTCAACAACCCCGAGCGTCGCAACGCAGTGTCGCTGGAAATGTGGCAGCGCGCCGGCGAAGTGCTCACGGAGTTTGCGCAGGATGACGGTGTGCGGGTGATTGTGCTCGCCGGGGCGGGCGATAAATCATTTGTATCCGGCGCCGATATTTCCAAATTCGAGGACGAGCGGGCGAATGCGGATGCCCAGGAGAAATATACAAAAACATCGTCTGGCATGCGCAAAATCCTGCGCGAACTTGGCAAACCAACCATCGCCATGATTCGCGGTTATTGCATCGGCGGCGGCATGTCGCTGGCGCTGAGCTGCGACATGCGCATCTGTTCAGACGATGCACAGTTCGGTATTCCGGCAGCGCGCCTCGGCATCGGTTATGGCATTGAGGGGTTGGGCCGGCTGGTTGAACTGGTCGGGCCTTCCGCCGCCAAGGAATTCATTTACACAGCGCGCCGCTACAAGGCTGAAGAGGCATTACGCATGGGCATCGTCAATCAGGTATTTCCCGTGCAGGAACTGGATAAGGCCGTTCGTGAAATGGCCAACGGCATTGCGGTCAATGCGCCGCTGTCGATCCTGACTGCAAAACGGGTTGTTGATGAGCTGATGAAAGACCCGGCCAAACGCAATGTCGCACTGTGCGAGCAATTGGTGAAAGACTGCGGCGCGAGTGAGGATTTTGTTGAGGGGCGCCGCGCGTTCATGGAAAAACGCAAACCGGTGTTCAAAGGACGCTGATATTGCTTTGAGGGGATTACGGACATGGCCAAACGCTGGAAAAACCGTCCTGAAGGGTCTAACTGGGGTGAATTTGGTGAAGATGATCAGCAAGGCCGGTTAAACCTGCTGACATCGCAACGGCGGCTGGCCGCGCTGAAGGAAGTGCAGGCCGGTCTGGTGTTCTGCCTGTCGCATCCGCTTGATAAACCCGGCGGCAGTGTGCTCAATCCGTTTCGCAAGCCGCCGGAATTTCACCCGGTGATCCGTGAGGGTAAGCTCTATTTCAATCTCGACATGAGCGAAACCAACCCGCGCTTCACCGACGTCGGGTCGGATGAAGCGATTTTCCTGTATTCACAATATTCGACGCATTGGGACGGCTTTGCGCACAAGGGCGCGCGTTTTGATGCGGATGGCGACGGCGTTGCCGAGAAGGTGTCTTACAACGGTTTCAGTCTGGTCGACGCCGAGGGACGCGGACTGCACGGTGATACCGGCGCGATGGCGCTGTCGGTGGCGGCGATGGCCGAAACCGGCGTGCAGGGACGCGCGGTGCTGATCGATCTGCGGCATCATTTTGGCGATGCCCGCAGCGAAATCACCTGCGAAATGCTGGAAAAAGTGATGAAAGACGATGCGATCACCGTCGAACAGGGTGACATCCTGTGTCTGCATACCGGGTTGGGACAATTGATCCGCGACGCCAACGGCAAGCTCGACAATGACATAAAGACCCGGTGCGCAGTACTGGACGGCCATGACAAACGCTTGCTCGAATGGATTGCCGATACCGGCGTGGCAGCGATTGCCGCGGACAATCTCGCCGTTGAACGCTCCGGCACGCTGGGCATTGATCCGCGCATGCCGCATCGCGGGCCGCAATTGCCGCTGCATGAGCATTGCCTGGTCAAGCTGGGCATCCATCTCGGCGAGTTGCGGTATTTCACCGAACTCGCCGCATGGCTGCGCAAGAACAAACGCAGCCGTTTCCTGCTGACGGCGCCGCCCCTGCGCATGCCGGGAGCAGCAGGCTCGCCGGTAACACCGGTCGCCACCGTTTAATATCGAAACAGCACTTCCTGCATTTTCTGATGCGGAAAACGTGATCTGTTTCACGGTTCCGTGCACTCTGTCGTCTGATGCCAACAGATTGCCGGCTGAATCGAACCTTTCTCAATCAGGGCGCTCCAAAGTGGACCTGGTGCGTGGCCGGTCATGATTGACGCACAACGATCAACAAAAAGAAGGGAAGGCCAAAATGAAAAGCATAAAATTTATTTCAGTCGGAACCATGGTCTCGCTGGCATTCGCCGGCGCAGTGAATTTGACACCGGCATATGCTGACAAGCCGGAGTGGGCCGGCAAAGGCAAATCAAAACAAGGCAGTGACAGCCGGAGTGGCGGCAAACATTTCTCTGATAACCAGAAGGGCGCGGTGCGCGAGTACTACACCCGGGAATTTCGTGGAGGCCGTTGCCCGCCGGGGCTGGCCAAGAAAAACAATGGATGCATGCCGCCGGGGCAGGCCAAGAAATGGCAGGTCGGCCGGCCGTTGCCGCGCGATGTAATTTTTTATGATCTGCCGCCCAAGCTGGTTATTGATCTGGGTGCACCGCCTGCCGGCCACAAATATGTGCGCGTTGCGGCAGACATCCTGTTGATTGCCGTCGGCACATCCATGGTGATTGACGCTATTGATGACCTGAGCCGGCTGTGAGGCTCCGATAGCAGCGGTCAGCGTGCCAGCCATCCGCCGGCCATTGTGCCCGGCGGATGGCTGGCGTATCGGTGCAACGCTTACTGAGGTTTGATACCGGCAATCTGCGCGGCTTTTCTGTAGCGCGCGATTTCACGCGGCAGCAGTGTCGCGAGTTGTGCTGCCGGCAGCGTCCACGCTTCGGCGCCCTGGCCGTCGAGGAACTTCTTCATGTCGGCACTGGCAACGATCTTGTCGATGGCCGTGGTGATGAACGCCAGGCGGTCTGCCGGCAGTCCGGCCGGCGCAAATACACCCCACCACAGTTGATATTCATAGCCGGGCGCTCCCTGCGAGGCGATAGTCGGCAGGTCGGGGAACATTGGTGATTTTTCGAGGCTGGTGACGCCGAGGATGCGCACACGGTTGCCTTGTGTTATCGGCAGCAGCGCGGAAGAACTCGAGATCAGGATTTCAATTTCGCCGGAGGCCACCGCAGTCACCGCAAGTGAAATGCCTTTGTAGGGTACGTGGACCATGTTGATGCCGGCGGCAGCGGCGAACAGTGCGCCGGAGAAGTGGTTGTTACCGCCGGCGCCCGAAGAACCGTAATTGAATTTGCCCGGGTTTTTCTTCGCCAGTGCGATCAATTCCTTGATGTTCTTCACCGGCACCGAGGGGTGCACGGCGACCAGCATAGGCGCGCGGGCGATGGTGCCGACGGCGATGATCGCGGTTTCCGGATTGAATGGCAGTTTGGCGCGGGTTGCTGCGGTTGCCGGATAGGACGAGGTGTGGCCGAGCAGCGTGTGGCCGTCCGGGTCCGCCTTGGTCACCATTTCGGTGCCGATCATGCCGCTGGCGCCGGGGCGGTTGTCGACGACGATATTTTTGCCCCACGCCGCAGCAAGGCGCTGTGCTATGGCACGGCTCATGGCGTCCGCGGACCCGCCGGGGGTGTACGGCACGACCATGGTCAGGTTTTTCGACGGGAACGCGCCTTGTGCTGCGGCATGCGGTGCGGCGAGCAGCGTCATCGCGGTGATGGCTGCGGTACCGGCTGAGATTGCAATTGAAGATGGTTTCATGAAATTCCTCCGTTATTGGCTTTTTGGGCAGTGCGATGTTGCAATCCCACGCCGGCGCACGGCCTGCCGGATTGGCAATGCGACCGTCGGGCTTTGCCAGCGCATGAATGCGTTTCATCTCGTCGGCGGTCAGCACGAAGTTGAACACGTCGAGGTTTTGCGCGATGCGCTCCGGATTCGACGAGCGCGGGATGGGGGCAATGTTGCCTTGTTGCACGAACCAGCGCAACACCACCTGGGCGATGGTTTTGTTTTTGGCCTGCGCGATCCCGGTCAGCACCGGGTCCTGGAGCAGGCGGCCGCGGGCGAGCGGACAATACGCAGTGAATATCATGCCGTGGCGCCGGCAGTAGTCGAGCACTTTGGTCTGATCCAGATACGGGTGATATTCCGCCTGCAGCGTCGCCAGCGGTTCAGGACAGGTGTGACGCGCCACTTCGATCAGCTCGATGTTGAAGTTGGCAACACCGATGTGGCGGGTCAGGCCCTGCCGCTTTGCCTTTGCCAGCGCGCCCATGGTTTCCGCCATCGGGGTTTTATCGATGGCAGGCCAGTGCACATGCAGCATGTCGACATAATCAACCTGCAGATTTTTCAGGCTCTCATCCACTGAACGCGCAAAATCATCGGCATGCAGATACTCGTGCGAGACCTTGGTCACCAAAAAAATTTCGTTGCGCGACACACCGGATGCGCGGATGCCGGCGCCGACGCCTTTTTCGGAGCCGTACTTCCAGGCGGTGTCGATGTGGCGGTAGCCGAGTTTCAGCGCGGTTGCAACGAGGTCGCCGCAGTCGCCGAGCTGCGAAGTGCCGAAGCCGATTTGCGGCATATGGCAGCCATGGGCGAGGAGCGTGGGTACAGGAGGCATGTTTTCAGAATCCGAGTTCTGTGCGCATGGCGTTGTTGATCATGCGTGCGGCGTCATCCGGCAGCAGAAAACGTTCACCGACAAGCTTGTCGGCAGCCGCTTTGACGCGTGCGACATAAGCGTCCTTGCTGCCGTATCGTTCCTGCAGCGACGGTCGTGGATCATCGCCGCGTGCAGCAGCCGTTTTGGCGAACGGAATGTACGACCCCTGCAGGTCGCAGAATTCGTTTTCCATGGAGCCGGCCTTGCGCAGGTTCCAGCCGGTGTAGGTGCCGAGCGGTACTGCACGCGTTATTGAATGAATGCCGCCAATGTCGTTGCCGTCGGCATCTGCTTTCGGTACCAGCACGGTGTACCGTTTGTCCTTGATTTTGACCGGCGGCTGTATGCCGAAGTCCTTGATGTAGTGATCGTCCAGTCTGTCGAAAGGCGGCGCCCCGGAAATTTTCGGGAACTCGAATGCTGCAGGCCGGACGAGGGTGCCGTCGGATACTTTGGGGAACCGTGATGGTGGTGGCATCTTGCCGGTTTCCACCCACTCCTGCATGGAAACCAGCAGCGCGCGCAAGGTTTCGCGATAGGGATTGGGATTATTGAGGTTTTTGCAGAGCCCGTCCTGTGAAGGTTTTGAAACCGGTCCGTGCTGGGTGCTGGAGAAATAATAAAGCCGGACGTTGTCAGGCACCGGCAGGTCGGTTTTTCCGGGGGCGTCGGTGATGACCAGTGAATTGCGTGCGCCCCAGGCTTCGGTGCCGGAATCCATGTGGAAAACCTTGGGACAGGCGCGCTGTTTTGTGCATGCCTCAAGCCATCCGCCGGTTTTGCCGCTGACCGGATCTTTCAGGGTGGCGTAAGTGAACGGGAACTGGTCGCCGCGGTAGTAGTGCTGGGTCAATGTCGACGGCACGCGGCCCGGCGTTGCGAATTCCATGTTGGTCAGCGTCACGCGCGAGCCGGTAATCAGCGGCAGGATGCCGTCGAATACGACGCGTTTGTTTTCGTCGAGATTAAAACCCTGGACGACCAGATCTTTGATGTAGCGGCCGCTTTGCGAGCGGCCGAAGCCGATGGCATGGCGGATGGGGTCTTCGCCGGCAACCGCGCCACGCATCAGGGGGTTGGCCGCAGAACGCTCGTAACGCAGGAAGGAGATCAGGTCGCGGGTGGCAGCGAAGCTGATGCCCATGACCACCGGATCCTGTGCGATATACACCAGTTCGTAGATGTAGTTGGTGGAAAAGCCTGCGGGGTAACAGACATGCAGGTTGCCCGGCACCAGGTTTTTGCCGTCGGGGCAGCGACCGAATGACCATTCGCTGTCGGGAATGGGTTCGCGCGGCGCCAGCGGACCGCTGCGTCGCATCAGGCGTGCTTCGCTCATACGTTCGGGCACAGCCGGGAATGGACGCGCTTCGGCGCGCCCCCCTTCGTTGCCGAGACTCAGTGTGTACATCGGTTCTGCCACGATGTATTCAGCGGTGATCATGCCGGTCACCGGTTTGCCGCCTGTCTCCTTTGCCACGGGAAACTGCCCGGCGAGACGACCGCCACCCGGCATGATGTCGCCCTGCCAGCCGTTGATGACCAGCGTGTAGCCGGCCTTCATCAGGAAGCCGTCGCCGGCATCCTTGGCGCTCGACGGGTTGTTGCCCGAGTCGCCGCCGACATGCATGGAGTTGAAGGCGCGCCGGCTGCCGCGGTTGGTCACGTCATAGAGAATCGTGTGGTTGCTGCGGCTCATGTCCACCGGTTTGATGATGGAGATGTCCATGCTGTATTCGACTCGACCTGCGGCATTGCGCGGCGCCTTGTCGATGTAAACGATGCCGCGATTC
>JAKFUJ010000078.1 GCA_021732805.1 Betaproteobacteria bacterium
CATCCCGTGCATACGCTGCTCGACGACCTTGACGGTTTCCGCGTCGAGCTGAACCCGGAGCAGCAACGCGCGGACATCGTGCTCGACCGGCCGCCGCTCAACGTCATCAAAATGCCGCAGCGCGAGCAGTTGCGCGCCGTGTTTGAGGCGCTGGATGCCGATGCCGGCGTGCGGGTGATCGTGCTGCGCGGCGCAGGGCAGCATTTTTCCTCGGGTGGCGACATCCGCGGCTTTCTCGAGGCCAGCCCGGAACATGTGTCGCGTCTGGCCTGGAACATCGCGGCGCCGGTGCGTTGCGGCAAACCGGTGATCGCGGTCAATCAGGGTTATTGTTTCGGGGTGGGTTTCGAGTTGTCGCTGGCCTGCGATTTTCGTATCGCCGCCGAGAGTTGTCTGTATGCGTTGCCGGAGCAGAAGCTCGGCCAGATTCCGGGTTCGGGCGGATCGGCGCGGCTGCAGAAAATGATCGGGGTCGCGCGCACCAAGGATGTGGTGATGCGCTCACGGCGCATTTCCGGCAAACAGGCACTGGATTGGGGCATTGCGCTGGATTGCGTGCCCGACGCGGAACTGGGCAAAGCTGCCGATGCGCTGGTAAAGGAATTACTGGAGTTCTCTCCTCTCGCGCAGCGTACCGCAAAAAAACTGCTCAACGACACCGAAGATGCGACACTGTCGACCGCGATTGAACTGGAAGGTCACTGTTATTCACGGCTGCGCATGTCTGACGATTTCCGCGAGGGTGTGGAAGCCTTCCACGGCAAGCGCCAGCCGCGTTATACCGGGAGTTGAGCCGTGATGGATCAGGAGACACAGCCATGAATACCAATCACAACCGCGGCCCTGCGCGTTCCTTGCGCGCCTGGCTGCGCCACCTGCAGGCGACGGATCGATTGGCAACGGCACGCCCGGGTATCGCGCTGGAGCATGAACTCGCGGCTGTGGCCAAGAAACTCGACGGCCGGCAGGCGGTGCTGTTTCCGCAGCCGGGCGGACATCGCATGCCGGTGGTGTCGGGACTGGTCGCGGCAAGGTCGTGGATCGCCGAGGCGGCCGGCGTCGAGCAGAGCGCGCTGCTGGCGCGGTTCCAGCATGCCGCCGAGCATCCACTGCGTTGCAATGAAGTCAAATCCGCGCCGTGGCAGGCGGTCGTTCATGAACATTTCGACCTGCGCACGCTGCTGCCGGTGCCCAAACACTCGGAACACGACAGCGCGCCGTACATCACCGCCGGACTCGTCATCGCGCGCAATCCGGATACCGGTTTGCAGAACGTGTCGATCAACCGCATTCAAATCAATGCCGCCGACCGTATGGCGCTGCTGATCCTGCCGCGGCATCTGCATGCCTATTTCAGCATGGCCGAGGAGCGCGGCGAGGCGCTGCCGGTGGCGGTGGTGATCGGGGTTGATCCGTTGATCTTGCTGGCATCACAGGCTGTGGTGCCGGTGGATCACGACGAACTGGAAATTGCGGGCGCCCTGCATGGCGTGCCGCTGGATGTCGTCAAATGCGCCACCAGCGAGATACGGGTGCCGGCCGAGGCGGAAATCGTCATCGAGGGCCGGCTGCTGCCGGGCGTGCGCGAGCCGGAAGGAC
Organism: Betaproteobacteria bacterium; assembly: GCA_021732805.1. Lineage (GTDB taxonomy): Bacteria > Pseudomonadota > Gammaproteobacteria > Burkholderiales > SG8-41. The sequence goes on from JAKFUJ010000078.1 coordinate 1,600, forward strand.
CATTCGGTGAATTCCCGAAGTACTACAGCCCGCGTGAATCCCGCGAGGTGATCGCCGTGGATTGTATTTCCCATCGACTATCGCCGCTGTATCACACCATCGTGCCGGCGGAGATGGAGCATCTGCTGCTCGGCGGCATACCGCGCGAGGCCACCATACTGTCGCATCTGAAGCGCAGTTTCACCGATGTCCTTGATGTGCATCTCTCCACCGGCGGCGTGTGCCGCTATCATCTCTACGTGCAGATGCGCAAGCGCAGTGCCGGCCAACCGAAGAATGTGATCTGCGCAGCGTTCGGAGCGCATTACGACATCAAGCATGTGGTGGTCGTCGATGACGATGTCGACGTGCATGATCCGTCGCAGGTCGAATGGGCCATCGCCACACGCTTTCAGGCTGACCGTGATCTGGTGATGATCCCCGGCGCCCAGGGTTCGGTGCTCGATCCGTCAACCGAACATGGCGTCAGTGCGAAGCTCGGATTCGATGCAACCAAGCCGTTAAAATACGAAGAACACCGGTTCACCCGCGTACGCATTCCGGGAGAACAGGCCGTGGACCTGGAAGCCGCTCTTCAACCGCTTGCAGCGCAGGCCATCGAAGAGTTGTTGCGGGAGTAGGAATTCGCTTTTCAACAACCATGAGGAGTACAACATCATGAAAGCCTTATTGCACAGACTGGGCCGAATTGCGGCGGTGATGGTGATATCGGGCGCATCCGCATCCGTATTCGCGCAGGCGCAGCCGATGAAGCTCACCATCGGTTCGTTCGGCCAGGGTTCAGGCTGGTATGTGTATGCCGTCAATCTGGCGGAACTGCTGCGCCAGACGTTGCCGCCGGGATCCACCATCGATTCTCCGCCGATCGCCGGCGCCGTCGGCAATCCGCGCCTCGTACACGAAGGCAAGGCCGACATGGCATTCGGCATGGCGCTGGTCGGCCATTGGGCGTTGAAAGGCGATGTGGCGTTCACCAAACCGCTCGACAGCCTGCGCGCGCTGGTCGGCGGCTGGGACCAGTATTATCTTGTCGCTCTCGGCGCCGGCGCCGACGTCGGTCCGGCCATGGACAAGTTCCTGCGCAGCGACCGTCCGAACGCGCGCGTGGTGCTGCTGCCCAAAGGCGGGGTCGGCCCGGTCGGCGCGGTGCAGATGCTGCAGTTGATGAACGCCGGGGAGGACGCGTTGAAGCAGCGCGGCGGCAACGTCGAGTTCGGGTCATTTGATTCCGCAAAAAGCCGTTTTGCGAGCCGGTCGGCAGACCTGTTCATGCATGTCGCCAATCCCGGCCATCCGTCTATCAGCGAAATCGCGCAGAACAATCCGGTGACTTTCCTGCAGCCGCCGCAATCGGTGCTGGACGAAATGGCCAAGCGCTATGGCTGGAACATCGCGACCATGCCCAAGGGCACCTTTGCCAATCAGGCGCAGGAGGTGCGCCTGCCCGCGACCACGACGACGTTGTTCGCGAGCACGCGGATGAGCGACGATGTTGCCTACACCGTGGTCAAGACCATCTGCGAAAAAACCGATCGTCTGCAGGCGGCGCACAAGGCGCTGGCAAATTTCGATTGCTCGAAAGGCGTATGGCGCGAGGACGTCAACGGCCTGCAGTTGCATGCCGGCGCGGCCAGGTATTACCGCGAACGCGGCTGGTTGAAATAATCGTGGTACTTCGCAGCAGCAAGGGAATCAGGAAATCATGATCACGACGACTGCAAATGAAGGACTGGCGGACGCGAAGCGCTGGCGCGATCTGGTCGCGCCGGTGCCACTCACAGCTATCGCATGGAGCGCGTTTCAGATCGCGATTTTCATCTGGCCGACCATCCCCACGCTTTCGCAGCGCGCGGGACATGTGTCGTTCGCGATCGCGCTCGCGCTGCTGTTGAGCTCGCAGAAGTCGGCTTCCGCGGCCAGGCGCGCGGTGGATTATCTGCTGGCGGCACTGGCGATGTTGCCGGGTCTTTACGTGGTGTATTCGATCGAGCGCTTGATGAACGAGCGCATTTCAGGCGTCGATGTTCCGGTGCCCGCCGACTACGTGTTTGGATTGCTGCTGATCGTTCTGCTGTTCGAGGCATCCCGTCGCACGCTCGGTTTCGGCATGACGCTGCTCACGGCGCTGTTCGCTGCGTATCATTTCGCCGGGCCGTACATACCCGGCGTGCTCGGCCATCAGTTCGGTGATCTCGGCCAGTTTATCGATATCCAGTTTCTGACGCTGTATGGCGTATACGGCGTGCCGACCGGTGTTTCGGCACAGGTCGTGTTCTATTTCATCCTGTTCGCTGCGGTATTCGATGTTTATGGGGGCGGACGCATGATCATCGAGTTCGCGATGGCGCTGACCGGACGCCGGGTCGGCGGTCCGGCGAAAGCCGCGGTTATTGCTTCGGGCATGATGGGCAGTGTTTCCGGCAGCGCGGTCGCCAACGTCATGAGCACCGGAATATTCACCATTCCGCTGATGAAGCGCGTGGGCTTTTCGCCACGTTTCGCCGGAGCCGTGGAGGCGGTTGCATCCACCGGCGGCCAGATGGTGCCGCCGATCATGGGTGCTGCGGCATTCGTGATGGCCGACTTGCTGCAGATTCCGTACAGCACCATCGCAATCGCGGCCATATTGCCGTCTATTCTCTACTATGCCGGGTTGCTGATCGTGGTCGATTTGCAGGCGCGCAAACTCAATCTGGGTTCCGTCGATGCTGCGGATTTGCCGCGGATGGGCGCGACGCTGCGCGAGCGCGGACACATGCTGTTGCCTCTGATCTGGCTGTGTTATCAGGTGGTGACCGGCTATCCGATTGATCAGGCTGCCGTGCAGGCGTGTATCGTCGCCATCGTCTGCGGCGTCGCCCGCCCGACGACCAGGGCGCCGCTGATCGATCTCGTTCAATCCTTGTCGGTCGCCGCCCAGCGCACGATAGATGTCGCGTTGCCGTGCGCCATTGCCGGCGTCATCGTCGGCGTGATCGCGTACTCGGGACTCGGTACCAAGTTCACTTCGCTGATTGTGTTCCTGTCCGGCGGCGAACTTGCGCTGATGCTGGTGCTGGCCGCTCTCGGTGCGCTGATACTGGGCTGCGGCATGCCCACAACCTCGGCATACATCATGGCCGCGGTGCTGGTCGCGCCCGCGTTGATTCTGCTCAAGGTCGATCCGCTGACCGCGCATTTTTTCATTTTCTATTTCTCGATCCTGTCGATGGTGACCCCCCCGGTGGCGCTCGCCTCTTATGCGGCGGCGGCGATCGCGCAGGCCCCTGCATCATCCACCGGCTGGCAGGCCTTTGTACTTGCGATCCCCGGCTTTATCATCCCGTTCGCGATTGTGCTGCATCCGGGATTGCTGCTGAACGGTGATGCCGGCGATGCGATCTGGGGATTCGTCAACGTATTGATCGGCTTTGTTGCGCTGTCGGCGGCGATCACCGGCTATCTGTTCGTGCGCCTTGGTACCGGGTGGCGTGTCTACTTTGCTGTGGTCGGTGTCGCTAACGTGCTGCCCGGCCTGTGGGTATCGGTGGCGACCTTTATCGGTCTGATGCTGCCGGCATTGTGGTTGTGGAGAAAAGCCCGCCAGAATAAATAAAATTCAATAAAATCAATTACTTATAGGTTTCTCGCAGTAAAACAAAACTATGCTGCCGATTATACGGATCCTGATCGGCATTACACCACCGGCGTTTTTGCCGGTTTCCCTGCGAGATGCAGCAGGATGTTCTCGATCTGCAGATTACCCATCGCCGTGCGGGTTTCGTTGCTGGCGCTGGCCATGTGCGGCAGCAATACCGCGTTGTCGAGCGCAAAAAACTCCGAAGGCACATCCGGTTCCTTCTCAAAGACATCCAATCCGGCGCCGGCGATTTTTTGCTGTTGCAGGTATTGCAGCAACACTGGCTGATCCACCACCGAACCGCGCGCGACATTGACCAGATAACCCTGCGGCCCCAGCGCATCCAGCACTTCAGCGTTGACCAGTTTGTCGGTTTCGGCCCCGCCGGGCGTGATCACCAGCAGCACATCGGAGTTTTTCGCCAGTGTCACCACGTCGGGATCGTAGGCGTAGGGCACATCTTTTTTGTTGCGATTGTGATAACGGATATTCATTTTGAAGGCGAGGGCGCGCATTGCAATTTCCTCGCCGATGCGGCCCAGCCCGAGGATGCCCAGCGTCTTGCCGCCGAGAGAAGTGGTGAACGGGTAGGTGCCGTTGCTTTTCCAGCGGCCGGCGCGCAGGTATTTGTCGGCCTGTGAAAATTTGCGCAGCGTGTTCAGCACCAGCGCCATTGCGCAGTCGGCGACGCAGTCGTTCAGTACATTGGCGGTATTGGTGACGATGATGTTGCGTTTTTTGGCGGCGTCGAGGTCGATCTGGTCCACGCCGACGCCGAAATTGGCAATGATTTCCAGCTTGGGCAGTGCATCCATCAGCGCCGCATCCACTTTGGTGTGGCCGGTATGCGCCAGCGCGCGGATTTTCGGTGCGGCCTGTTGCAGCGCCGCTGCGCGGTCCGGCGCCTCCCACAGCTTGATCAGCGCGAACTCCTGTTCCATGCGTTTCTGGGTGCCCTGGTGGCCTTTGGCGGTAAGGAGGAGGTCGTGTTTCATGTCGGTTTCCCAGGTGGTTTATGGAATGGTCATTTTTCGGTGTTCACTGCGGTGTTCGCATCCGTCAGCAGCCTGCCGCCAAAAGCCGCATTGTCCGACGCCGTCCATCCGCGTTCGATCAGCGCTCCGGGATTGAAGCGGAATTTTTTTGCCGCCGCGAGTTTGTTCGCCAGGCCCGCGAGTTCGGCGCGGCGCAGCGGCTGGCTGCGCGGCAGGGCGAGCAGGATGCGGTTGCCGCTGTCGATGACCCGCAGCACGTGCAGCTCATCGAAGGTTTCACGATAAGTCTGCACCATTGAATCGTAGGGCGGGTTGGTCGCGGTAAACCAGATGTTGCCGATGACGACGCCATCGCTGCGCACGGCGCGGCGCACGGCCTTCAGGAATTCCTGCGTTGTCAGGTGCGCCGGCACGGCATCGGCGCCGAAGGCGTCGAGGAAAATGGCATCGTAGGGCCGTCGTACGGCCTCAATGAAGCGGCGCCCGTCGGTGATGTGGATACGCATGCGTTCGTCTTCGCGGAAACCGAGATAATGCCTGGCGGCGAACGCGACTTCGGGATTGATGTCGACGGCGTCGATTTCGGCATCGGGATAATATCGGCGCAAAAAAGCGGGCAGGGTGCCTCCGCCCAGTCCGATGATCAGGAAGCGGCGCAACTGCTCATTGCAAAGCGAGAGCCCGGCCAGCGCCACCGGCGTGTAGGCGAGCCCGAGGTACTCCGGATCGCCGAGTTTGACCAGGCTCTGGCGCACACCGTTGCGGCCGAAACGCAGTGCGCGCATGTTGTCGCCTTCATCGGTGACCACGACGGTGCCGTAAGCCGAGGCTTTTTCGTAGAGCACGGCGTCGCTGGCCGGCGCCGGCGCGGCCTGCAGCACAAACGACAGCAGAATGCCCGCCAACAGCGTATGGCTGCCTTGATATGTTCCCATGCTCCTCCAGCGGCGATGTTGTTTTTATGGATTATGCAGTCTGCCAGTGTTCCAGCAGCAGTTGCAGCGTCACCGCGCCATTGTAATGGTTTGCCGACAGCCGGTAAGTCGCTGCGATGGACTCGGGGAGCGGATCGGCGTGGCCGAACAACATCGCATCGAGTTGCTGCTTGCCTCTGCGCAGCCGCAGTTTCAGGTGACGTTCGCCGACGATGCGTTGTGTGACGACTTCGAAATGGTCGTAAAAACGCGGTTCGGGAAAACCCTGGCCCCACACGGAGTCCGCCAGTGTCGTGGCATTGGCCAGCGTCATGTCCTCCGGCGGCAGCGAGCCGTCGGTGACCCATTCGCGTTCGAGGTCGGCGGGCGTCAGCAGTTCGCTGGCCACGGCTTCGAAGGCTGCGCAGAAGGGCTTGAAGCCGTTTTCATGCAGTGTCAGGCCGGCGGCTGCGGCATGGCCGCCGAAGCGGACGATCAGTTCGGGGTGACGTTTTGATACCAGATCCAGAGCATCGCGCAGATGCAGGGCTGAAATCGAACGGCCCGAGCCTTTGAGTTCGCCGTTGCCTGCGGACGCAAAAGCGAATGTCGGGCGGTGAAAGCGTTCGCGCAGCCTGGACGCGAGGATGCCGATCACGCCCTGATGCCAGCTTGCATCGTGGAGGCTCAGCGTGTAACCGGGTTCGATATTTTCGATGCCGGCCAGCGCGGATTCCTGCATGTCGGCTTCGACATCGCGGCGTTTGCGGTTCAACTGGTCGAGTTCGCGCGCGATGTCGGCGGCGCGGCCCGGGTCATCGGTGGTCAGACATTCAATGCCCACCGCCATGTCATTCATGCGCCCGGCGGCGTTCAGTCGCGGCCCGGCAACAAATCCGAGGTCATAGGTCGAGGCGCGGGTGACGTCCCGTCCCGCAGCGTTGAACAATGCGTTGATGCCTGCCTGTGCGCGGCCAGAGCGGATGCGCTGCAGGCCTTGCTGCACCAGCAGCCGGTTGTTGTCATCGAGTTTGACCACGTCGGCGACAGTGCCCAGTGCGACCAGGTCGAGCAGGGTGGCGAGATTGGGTTCCGTCCCCGGTTTCCGGTTGGAGGCCGGCGCGTATCTCCCCTCGCCCTCGGGGAGAGGGGCCGGGGGTGAGGGCAGGTTGTTCGTTGCAAACCAACCGCGCTTCCGAAACTCCGCGCGCAGCGCCAGCATCAGATAAAACATCACGCCGACGCCGGCGAGGTTCTTGCTGGGGAATTCACAATCCGGCTGGTTGGGATTGATGATGCACCAGGC
>JAKFUJ010000287.1 GCA_021732805.1 Betaproteobacteria bacterium
ATGGATCGCACCATGGCCGGACTGGACAAGACCCTCGGTTCACTCGGTAATGCAGCCGAAGATGTGCGGACGACGAGTACCGCGATTGCCGTGGATGCGCGGAAACTGGTCACCCGCTACGACTCGCTGGGTGAGCAATCAACCATTGCCGCCAAAGAGGCGACGGCTGCCATCCGCCAGATGAGTGCCGATGTTGCACGTCTGTCGCAACGGATGGATGCACTGCTGGCCGACGGCAACAACGAATTGCGTGTTACTGCACAGGAACTGCGCGCCACCTCCAACGCCCTCGGTGCGGCCGCGCGGCGCTTCAATGATCCGGGCCGGATTCTGTTCGGTCCGGCTGCGGCAGGCATGGGTCCGGGAGAAGCCAAATGATATCTGCAAAGACCATCGCCCTGGTGGCGGCCCTGAGTGCCGTGCTTGCGGGCTGCACTTCCTTCGGCTCGCAGCCGCCGCAACGTTATTATGTGCTGGAGGTTCCGGCATCAAAGGATGCTGCCGGCAGGACGCCCCGTGCCGCGACACTGCTGGTCGCGCCGACCACGGTGTCGAGCTTTTACGAAACCCAGGACATCGTATTCAGCCGTACGCCGGGCACACGCGCTTATTACCAGTTGAACGCCTGGACCGAGCGACCCGGAACGCGTATCACGGAACTGCTGGTTAATCGTCTGGATGGTGCCGGTTCTTTCAGTAATGTGGCCTCGGTGATCAGCGGTGTTCGCGGCGATATGGTGCTGGATACCCATCTCACGGAGTTTTACCATGATGCGATGACTGCGCCGGGCAGTGTCCGGGTCAGCATCACGGCGGAGTTGCTGGATCCTGCAACCCGCAAATTGCTGGTGCGACGCAGCTTTGCCCGGGCGGAGCCCGCAGCGACGTACGATGCGCCGGGTGCGGTGCAGGCCTTTAACCGTGCGCTGGGTGGAGTCCTGGACGAAATCGCGACCTGGGTGGAGTCTGCAGCAAGTCGTTGATTGCGGGTGGTGAAAAATGTACGCTGCACCGGAAAAATACAAATCGAATCGTTGATAAAAAAGGATATTGCATGATGCGCTCCCTGATGACCCTCGTTGTGGCAACAATCTTCGCCGTCACCGCCGTCCATGCCGCCGATTACCCGACCAAGCCGATTCGTGTGCTGGTGCCTTTTGCGCCGGGCGGTGTGGTTGATACTTCGACGCGCATCCTGACCAACAGGATTTCGGAAAAACTTGGCTGGCAGTTCGTCGTCGACAACCGTCCCGGCGCCAATGGATTCCTGGCCACCGGCACCGCAGCGCGGGCGACGGCGGATGGCTACACGCTGCTGTCGGCGCATACCGGTGAATTTGCGGTCACGCCGCTGCTGTTCAAGGAAACGCCCTATGACTTTGATCGCGATTTCACGCCGATCATCATGGTCAGCGATGCGCCGATGCTGGTGGTGGTCAATGCGGGTTCGCCGTTCAATACGCTGAAGGACCTGATCGCCGGCGCCAAGGCCAAGCCGGGGCAGCTGACTTTCGGCTCACCGGGCAGCGGCTCGGTCAATCACATGGCCACCGAATGGCTGGTGGCTGCAGCCGGCGCCAAGGCGCTGCATGTGCCGTACAAGGGCGGTGCGCCGGCGGTGTCGGCGGTGGCTTCCAATGAGGTCGTGTTCACGGTGGCCGGCCTGCCGGGCGTGCTGCCGCATCTGCAGGCCAAGCGAGTCAAGGTGCTGGGCGTAACCACGGCGAAACGTTCGCCGCAGGTGCCGGATTACATGTCGGCGCAGGAGGCCGGGATTCCCGGCGTTGATGCGTCGATCTGGGTCGGTTTGTTTGCGCCGAAAGGTACGCCGAAGGAAATCCTGGGCGTGCTCTACAAGGCTTCGGCGGACGTGCTGACACAACCTGATGTGAAACAACGCTACGGTCAGGTCGGCGGCGCTGAAACCACGACCATGGGCAATGCGGAGTTTACCAAGCGTATTCGTGCCGATATTGAGCGTTACAAGAAGGTGGTGGCTCAGGTGGGGATCAAGCAGCAGTAACTACAGTTCGCGTGAATGCAAAAATGGCCGGGTGATTCCCGGCCATTTTATTTAATTGATGGATTGTATGCATGAAGTTCTTGTCACTGGAGCGATCCATCAACAGAGCCGCTCAAGCCGCAGGTCTGCCCAGTCGTCCCCGCTGAAAATCGACAAATGCCTGGCGAATTTCCTCAGTCGTATTCATCACAAACGGACCGTGGCCGACGATGGGCTCATTCAGCGGTTCACCGCTCAACAGCAATACCTTGGCCCCGGCCTCAGTGGCGACACCCACTTCACCATTGCCTTGCTCGAACACCACGACTTCGTCGACATTGGCATTCTCAGCATCGTTGACGCGAACAATTCCCTGCAGCACAACCAATGCTGCGGTATGACCGTCGGGTAGCGGCAGCACGACGCTGCCGCCGGCATTCAGTCGCAGGTCCCAGACATTGATGGGCGTGAACGTGCGCGCCGGGCCGTGATGCTGCTGATAGTCGCCGGCGACGACGCGCAACACACCGGCATCGGCATCCAGTTTCACCGCAGGGATATCGCGATGGAGCAGGGTCTGATAGCCGGGCGGCGCCATCTTGGAGCGTGCCGGCAGGTTGACCCACAACTGCGCCATTTCCATGGTGCCGCCGCTGCGCGCGAAATCGGGCGAGTGATATTCCTCATGCAGGATGCCGGAGGCGGCAGTCATCCACTGCACATCGCCGGGCCCGATGCGGCCGCCGTTGCCGGCGGAGTCGCGATGCTCAAGCTCGCCTTCATAAACGATGGTCACGGTTTCAAAGCCGCGATGCGGGTGCTCGCCGACACCGCGCTGGTGGTCGGTCGGCGCGAATTTCGCCGGTCCGGCGTGATCCAGCAGCAGAAAGGGGCTCAGTTCCCGGCCCAGTCCGTCGTAGGAAAAAATCGAGCGCACCGGAAAGCCGTCGCCCACCCAGTGGTGTTCGCCGGCGCGGTGGATTTCACGGATTTTTCTCATGGATTTCCTTTGATGCGCTTTGATCGGAAACGGTGGAACATGAAACCCATATCAGGGCGGGACCGGAAAACGCAAGTTTCACGGCAGGCCGGTTTTATTGCCGGCGCGTCAGCGGCTCAGATCGAAAACCTGCATGCCATCGACCGGGACCAGCGCCTTTCTCCAATCGCCATGGGCGCAGGTGCGGCGCACATCTTCGAGTCCGGTCGCCCATAGCTGGCGCACTGTGTCGCGGGAAAATTCGTAGTCCTTGGAATGGCTGGAGTGCGTGAAGCGGCGGTTGATCAGGTGGGCGATGGTGATCTGGCGATTGCGGCCGCTCATTTTGTGCAGCAGCTGGTAATCCGGATCAGCACGCAGTTTGGCAGGAACTTTTTTCAGCAAGCGGTCGAGCGCGCGGCGCATGTTTTCAAGTTCCTGGCCGCGTTTGGTATTGAAGCGTGTCTTGCTCGAATACCGGATGTCCTTGGCGCGCTCCAGAACCTGATCCAGATTTTCGGGGAACGGGCCCCTGGCACTGAACAGGTCCACCTGCAGGATCAGCGCGCTCAGGTCCGGCTTGTCGTCCAGCACATACCACAGTGGTGAATTGGATACGATGCCGCCGTCCCAGTACTGTTCGTCATCGACCGTCACCGCCGGAAAACCCGGCGGCAGCGAGCCGCTGGCCATGATGTGTTCGGCACGTATCTGCCGGTTGCGGCTGTCGAAATAAACGGAGTTCCCCGTCGCCACATGGACGGCGCCGACACTGAGGCGCACGTGCTGCCTGTCATTCAGCAGATTGAAATCGATCAGTTCTTCCAGTGTTTTGCGCAGCGGTGAGGTGTCGTAGTAGCTGAGTGCACCGGGGGTGCCTTTGGCGGCAAACAGCGGCGGCGGCAGCCGCGGTGAGAAAAAGCCCGGCACGCCGAACGTTGCCGCCGCCAGCGCACTGAACTGGTTGAGGCCGCTGCGCACCGGCTCGAATTGCGCCAGCGCGTTTTGCGGAATGCCGGAAGACACCCGGTCCCAGAATTCGCGCAACCGCTGCAGCCTGTGTTCGACCGGATTGCCGGCAATCAATGCACCGTTGATGGCGCCGATCGATACGCCGGTGACCCAGTCCGGCGTAATGCCCTGTTCCGCCATGCCTTCATAAACGCCGGCCTGATAGGCGCCCAATGCGCCGCCACCCTGCAGTACCAGTACTGTGTGATCGTGTTGCTTCATGGGTAGTCCTGTTGAGGATGTTATTTTGGCATTAGCGTCTATTTCATAAGCATTTGATTTTAATAATAAATTTTTAATTTTGCAAGGTGGGTGCATCCGTTCATAGGAGGTTTCTACCGGTCAAAACGGGAGGCTTGACTCATGAAATCAACCGCGTTCGGGCGTTAAATGACGACGTGCCAATGGGAAAACAGGGGTCGACCATGAAAAAAATTCTGCTTGCCGCTTTACTCACGGTGTCGGGTTTCATTGTTCCGGCTTATGCTGCCGCGCCGGCAATCGGCACTTATTCTCTGCAAAACCATCCGGATGGCGCCGCGGCGCCGCCCACTTACGGCTTTCGTCTGGACGAACTGATCAATGTCACCGGCGGCCATGACATCTTCACGTTCGACTTCAACCACGCCCAAAGCACGATGCAGCTGACCTGGGATGGCAGCGTGATCCATATTTCCGGACAGTCCTTCGGCGGACTGGATACCGGCGGTTCGTATGGCAACCCGCTGTTTGCCGGTCTGTGGGCGATTGACTTCACCTACAACGTCGGCGTTAGCAGTGCCGCCAATAATCTCAAGGTTGTGGCGAATCAACAGAATACCGGCACCATTACCCGGCTGTCTGATTCATCGGTATTCAACCTGCAGGATCAGAGCAATGGCGCTTACTCCTTCAAATTCGGTTCCGAAGACAATGGCAGCGGGCACCGCGGCTTCAATGGCATTTCCGGCTGGGGCTGGGTGAACCACACGCCTGCAGGATCAGCGTTTGGCAGCCACGTTAATGCGTCCGACTGGCTGTTTACCGCAACCCCGGTGCCGGAACCCGAGATCTACGCCATGATGGGCCTGGGTCTGGGACTGTTGGGATGGGCACGGCGCAGGAAAGCGCAGCAAGCCTGAAACTACAGTATCCGCCGGTCCACAAACCCCGCTGCGGCGGGGTTTGTTTTTGATGCAGGGTTTTGGCGGGGCCGGACTGACCGGCGTTACCCGCTGCTGCTATTTCAACCGTGGATTAAGCACGTCGCGCAACTGGTCGCCGACCAGATTGATCGCAACGATGGTTACCAGCAGCGCAACCCCGGGGAAAAAGCTGATCCAGTATTTACCCGACAGCAGGTGGGTGTAGCCGTTGGCGATCAGCAGACCCAGCGACGGCGAGGTGATGGGCATGCCGAGGCCGAGGAAGGACAGTGTGGCTTCGAGTGCGATGGCGTGCGCAACCTGCACCGTGGCGACGACAATCAGCGGCGGCAGCACATTGGGCAGCACATGGCGGAACAGGATGCGCGCGCCGCTGTAACCGGCGCAGACCGCGGCATCGATGTATTCCTTTTTCAGCTCGACCAGTGCCGCGCCGCGCACTGTACGCGCGTAATAAGCCCATTGCACGACGATCAGCGCGATGATGATCTTGTCGATGCCCTGACCGGCCAGCGCCAGCAGAATCAGCGCAACGAGGATCGCCGGAAACGACAATTGCAAATCGACGATGCGCATCATCAGCGCATCGACCCAGCCGCCGGCACGGGCGGAAACCAGGCCGATGATCAGTCCCAGACCCAGTGCGGCAATGGTCGACAGTACGCCGACCCCGAGACTGATGCGCAGGCCGTAGAGAATCGCCGACACCATGTCGCGGCCCTGATCGTCGCTGCCCAGCCAGTAGGTGTATCCCGTCGCGGCTGTTGCGCCGGGCGCCAGTTTGGCGTCGAGAATGTCGAGTTGCGCGAGATCGTACGGGTTCTGCGGGGTGATCCACGGCGCGGCGATTGCGGCAACGAGCAGCGCGCACAACACCCAGAATGCGACCAGCGCAATGCGGTCGCGGGCAAAGCCGGCGGCGAATTCGCGGGTGGGTGATATCGCGGCGTTCATCGCAGGTCCTGGCGTCTTGCCCGTGGCGTGATTGCGGTGCGGAGTTGATTCAACCGGGGCATTGAATTTCGGGCGCCGGCTGTGCTGAATGACGAATGTAGCGCCCGACCCGGGGACGGTCAATCACGAAAAATGATAGCCAGGCGGGTCTTTCTGCAGAAACCACTCGAACGGCGCTGACTGCGTAAAAGCATGGCGACTCTCAATGCGCTGCTTTGACTTCGGCATCGACCGGCATCAGGCGCACCGCATGTCCGGCGGCCGTCAGCCGGGCGATGATTTCCTGATTGTGCTGCGCGCCACGCGTCTGCAACACGAATTCCACCTCCACGCTCTGGGCGGAGAGACTGGAGAAGGCGCGCTGGTGATACAGATTGGTGATATTGGCGCCCGATTCAGCGACCGTATGCGTAATCGCAGCCAATGAGCCCGGCGTATCCCGCAACGCCACGGAGAGGCGGATCAAGCGCCCCGAACGCGCCATGCCGCGCTGGATGATGTCGGCGAGCACCAGTACATCAACATTGCCCCCGGTCAGCACCAGTCCGACGTTTTTGCCGGCAAAACGTGCGCGGTGCGTGAGCAGGGCGGCGAGGCCGGCGGCGCCGGCGCCTTCGCACACGGTTTTTTCCACTTCCACCAGCAGCAGCATCGCTTCCTCGATTGCATTTTCCTCGACCAGCAGCACCTCATCAACCACTTGCCGGGCCAGCACAGCGGTGATCGTGCCCGGTTCCCGCACGGAAATGCCGTCAGCAATGCTGCCTGGGCCGCAGGGCAGCGATGTGCCGTGAAACACGTTGTACAGCGAAGGAAAGCGTGTCGACTGAACGCCGATGACTGCAATGCCGGGCTTGATCGCTTTGGCTGCCAGGGCCATGCCGCTGATCAGACCGCCGCCGCCGACCGGAACCACCAGCACATCCAGTTCGGGTGCTGCCTTCAGCATTTCCAGGGCTACGGTTCCCTGACCGCTGATGACGAGTTCGTCATCATAGGGATGTACCAGCGTGAGCCCCCGCGCCTTGCTCAGCTCGAGCCCGTGGCGACGCGCCGCATCAAAGTCCTCGCCGTGGAGTATCACTTCGGCGTTGAAGTAGCGTGTGCGCTCGACTTTGGTAACCGGCGTGTGGCGCGGCATGACGATCACTGCGGGAATGCCGAGGCGCCGCGCATGATGGGCAACACCCTGGGCGTGATTGCCGGCGGATACGGCGAGTACGCCGTTCTTGCGTTCTGCAGGACTCAGGTGGGACAGGCGCACCAGCGCACCACGCTCCTTGAATGAAGCAGTGAATTGCAGGTTCTCGAACTTGAGGACGACGTTGCAGCCGCAGATCTCGGACAGCGTGCGCGAAGGCAGGCAGGGCGAGTCGATCAGATGGCCGCGCAGGCGCGCGGCGGCTTCCCGGATGTCGTCGGGCGTCAGCATGATGACTGGTCGTCGCGTTCTCTTGACAGAACAGTTGTTCAATATATCATAACAAGAAAAACAGCCTTGTCCTGCCAACACCATATCGGGGGGTTGCAGTGTCCGTCAAAAAAACCGCCAAGCCCAAGCCTGGCCGGGGGCGCATCAAACGGTCTTCCAGTGCCGGCTTGCCGAGCATCGGCGCCGCGCTGCTGCGTTTGCGCCGCGTACGCGGATTGACGCTGGACGAATTTGCGGCGCGGTCAGGGATTTCGAAATCGATGCTGTCGCAGATTGAGCGCGACAAGACCAATCCGACGGTGGGTACTCTGTGGCGGATTGCCGAGGCGCTGGAAGTCAGCATCAACAGCATACTGGCGCCGACCCAGTCGCCCAGCCCGATTTTGCTGCACCCCGGCCACAGCATGCCGGCATTTTCCAGTGCGGATGGCCGCATGCATTGGCGCATCCTCGGACCGGTCGGGCTTGCCGGGCGCATCGAATGGTACGAACTGCGCGCTGATCCGCGCTCGGAGACGGCGTCGGATCCGCATGAGGCGGGCGCCATTGAACACCTGACGGTATTGGATGGCGAACTGGCGGTCACCAGCGGCGAGCATGTCAGCAAGGTGGTGACAGGTGCAACGGCGCGCTACCGCGCCGACGTGCGGCATGTCATACGCAATGAAGGCGCCAGGCCGGCGCTCGCGTTCATCGTGGTGACGCATGGTTCCTGAGGAGTAATATTTTGGTATTGGCAAATGCAAGCGGTGAGCATATCCAGGTTAGCAGGTTGTTGAAAAAGTGATGCGCGAGCGCGTGGGGAGCGAAGCGACCAAGCGCACACGCGTGCAAATCTTTGATTTTATGAGGGTTGAAAAATCGATCATGCCAAGTTGAAGCGATGTTCT
>JAKFUJ010000027.1 GCA_021732805.1 Betaproteobacteria bacterium
TGTAGGTTGCGACGACCCAATCCGAATACCCGCAGCCCGCATCAAAGCAATTGCCGCTGTCACCGCCGAGTGGTGACCACAGTGGTCCGCCGCTGCTACCGGTGCCGAGAACGAGACTCACGGACGCCGGCGTCAATGTCGCCTCGGGCTGCTCGATAATATTGGAAGCGGGAACGATGTTATTGGTGGGGTGTGTCTGTGCCGTGAACAGCACTGCGGCCTGGGACAAGTCGCTTGCATTCAGAATCCGCGCCCAGCCATAATCCGTAAAGCTGGTCGAACCATCGCTGGAGACATAGTTGAAGCTGAAGCTGAGCGGATCGCCCGCCGCCACTGAGAATGACGACGATTGCAATATCGAGCCATTTGTTGTGGAGTCTCCACCGGTAAATGTAAACGGGCTTGAAATCGAGTTGCCGCCTTCTGTGGAAACCCACCCGTAACGTGTTCCGCCGCCCGGTGCGAGCGTAATGTCGCCATCAGCCGCGGCTGTTCCGCAATTGCCGAAACAAGTCCAGCCGGCGGGAATGCCGCCGTTGAATCCCTGCGCTGCTACCGCCTGAGCGCCTGTGGCCAACACGAACGCCGTTAACAACCTGATTACGTTTGACATGACATCTCCCATGGAAAGACTGCAAGCAAAATATCAGGAATTGCCGGGCGGTCCCATGCCCCATACATCCTGTGCGCTACAGGATGTTTCTCCTATACTTCGCCCATGCCATTATTGGGCGTTGCAGCAAGTGGTTTGGGTTTGGTACACCGTTGGTGCGTCGTAACAGGTGCAGGCTGGAAAATGAACATGGAAATGCACAGACTTCGCCGTAGCGCACGGTGTTGGTGCGCCGCCGCAGTTGGGGCGCTGTCATGCGTGGGTTACAATATATGGACAGTCAGTATCAATAATCCGCGCCCGGTAATCGTAGTCCGGTGACGCCACCCAAAAAAATTCGGATTGGAGGAGATGCCATGCGTGCCTGCCGCTTTGCCTTGCGTTTGATGACCGTCGCCGTGATGACTGTCAGCACTGGCGCCATCGCCCAGAATTTCCCGAACAAGCCGATTCGCATCATCGTGCCGTTCGGCGCCGGTGGTCCGGCGGACATTTACGCACGTTATCTGGCGCAGCAGATGCAGCAGCCGCTGGGGCAGTCGTTTGTCGTCGAAAACCGTCCCGGGGCGGGATCGATCATCGGCACCGATCTGGTAGCCAAGTCGGCCCCCGACGGCTACACGCTGCTGCTGATGTCGAACACCCATACCATCAACGAATCGCTGATTCCGAAAAAACCTTTTGTGCTGATGAAGGATTTTGTGCCGGTGGCGCCGATCAATTATTCCGATCTGGTGCTGGTGGTGCATCCCTCGGTGCCGGCGAAAACGGTCGGGGAGCTGGTCAAACTGGCCAAGGCAAAAGCCAGGGGCCTCAATTACGCATCGTCGGGTAACGGCACGCCGTATCACCTCGCCGGCGAGTTGTTCAAGTCGATGGCGAGAGTGGACATCGTGCACATTCCGCACAAGGGCAGCGGCGAGGCGCGCACCAGTGTCATCAGCGGTCAGGTGGAAATGATGTTTGACGCCGTGACCACGATGACTTCGAACGTGCGCGCCGGTCGCGTGCGCGCGTTGGGCACTACCGGACTCAAGCGTTCCAAAGTGCTGCCCGAGGTGCCGACCGTGTCGGAAGCGGGCGTCAAGGGTTATGAATCGCCGATCTGGCTGGGGGTGATGGCGCCGACCGGCACGCCGCGGACGATCACCGACCGCCTCAATGCCGAGATTACCAAGGTCACGTCGCGGCCTGAAACCGCAGCGCAGTGGGAAAAGCAGGGCGCACTGGCATTGACCATGTCGGTGGCCGAATTCGAGAAGTATCTGAACACCGACATTGCGAAATGGGCACAGGTGATCAAGGTGTCGGGTGCGAAACCCGACTGAAACGGTTTTGCAAGTGTAGATAAAAGGAGTCTGTTGAATGCGTCTGGTTACTTTTTCCGATGACAAGGGCACGCGTATCGGCGTGCATGATGCCGAGTCCAACACCATCATCGATCTGGCGGCTTCCACCCGATTGCCGAAGGAGATGACGGCGTTTGTGGCGCTGGGCAAAAAGGGTCTGGCCCGCGCGCGCAAGGCGGTCAAAAGCGGTGAAGGCCGTCTGCCGCCGGCCAGCGTCAAGTTGCTGGCGCCGTTCCCGCGGCCCTCGAAAAACATTCTTTGCGTCGGCAAGAATTACCACGATCACGCCAAGGAGTTCCACAACAGCGGCTTTGACGCCAGTGCCGGCGCGAACGCCATTCCGGAGGTGCCGATCATGTTCACCAAATGGCCGAACTCGGTGATTGGTCCCGGCGTGGCGATACCCAGCGCCAACGATTACACCAATTCCGTGGATTACGAGGGCGAACTGACCGTGGTCATGGGCGAGGGCGGGCGCAACATCACGCAGAAAAATGCCTATAAACATGTTTACGGCTACACCATCATCAACGATGTCACCGCGCGCACATTGCAGAACCGCCACAAGCAGTGGTTCCTCGGCAAGAGCCCGGACGGTTTCTGCCCGATGGGGCCGTGCATCGTGACCTCTGATGAAATCAGGGATGTGACCCAGTTGCGGCTGATTACCAAGGTCAACGGTGAATTGCGCCAGGACGCTTATGTCAGCCAGCTGATTTTCGATATTCCGCGACTGATCGAGGACCTGTCGAAAGTGATGACGCTGGAGCCGGGCGACCTGATTGCCACCGGCACCTGCGCCGGCGTCGGCATCGGCTTCAATCCGCCGAAATACCTGAAGCCCGGTGATCGCGTGGCCATCACCATCGAACCCATCGGCACGCTGGAAAACCCGGTGTCCTGACCATGAAATTTGTCCGATATGAACGGAACGGCGCGCTGCGGCTCGGCGCGATTGATGGCGACAGCGTGATTGATCTGCTGGATGCCGCCTCCGGTGGTATCAGCACGAAACTGCTGGCTGCATTTGCCGATATGAATCGGCTGATCGCTGCCGGCACGGAGGGTATCAAGGCGGCAGAGGCTGCGGTGCGCACTGCCGCTGCGGCGACGCGCACGCCGCTGGCCAAAGCCAAACTCCTCGCGCCGCTGACGCCGTCACTGATTCTGTGCAGCGGTGAAAACTACTGGGATCATCGCGAGGAAAAACCCGCGGTCACACGCAAAGACCCGGAGTTTTTCCTGAAAACAGGAATCGGCGTCATCGGGCCCGGCGACGATATCATCCGCGACGAGCGGGTGACCAAAAAACTCGATTACGAAACCGAATTGCTGATCGTCATCGGCAAGGCCGGACGCCACATTCCGGCGGCGCGGGCGCTGGATCACATTTACGGTTACAGCGTGATCAACGATGTCACTGCGCGCGACCGCCAGGTCATGCTGCGCCCCGATGGTTCCTCGGTGTACAACCTGGGCCCCGGCAAGAATTTCGACACCTGCGCGCCGATCGGTCCGGCGCTGGTGACGGCGGATGAAGTGCCCGATCCACAGAACTTGCAGTTGAAAACCTGGGTCAACGGCGAGCTGCGCCAGAGCAACACCACCGCCAAAATGATCTGGACCTGCGCGCAACTGGTCGAGTTTTTTTCCACCTTTGTCACCTTGCAGCCCGGCGTGGTGATTGCCACCGGAACGCCGGGTGGCACGGCATGGGGTACTGACGAGGAACTCGGCGGCAAAAAACCGATGCGCAAGGATGTAGTGACTGCAAAAGGTTACCTGCGGCCGGGGGACGAGGTGGTGTGCGAAATTGGCGGCATTGGCCGTCTGAAGAACAGGGTTGTTGCAGCGACATGATTTCATCAATCACCAAGTTCATAAATCAATAACGGAGGAGAATCAATCATGAAACGCATTGCATTGGCAGTCATCGGCGCGCTGGCCGCGCTTGGTGTGCAGGCGCAGGACGCCTTTCCGTCGCGGGCGCTGTCGATGATCGTGCCGTTTCCGCCGGGCGGTGTCGCGGACACCACCGGACGACCGACCGCGGCCGCGCTGGAAAAAATCCTCAAGCAGCCGGTGACCATAGTCAACCGGCCCGGCGCCGGCGGTGCGGTGGGCAACGCCGCCGCGGCCAATGCCAAACCCGACGGCTATACCATGCTGATGGCGCTGTCGAGCATCTCGGTGATACCGGAGGCGGACAAGCTGTTCAACCGCAAGCCGGCGTACACGCTGGATCAGCTGGATCCGATTGCATTGATCTCCGCCGATCCGATGATCCTGGTGGTGCATCCGTCGCTGCCGGTGAAAACGGTCAAGGAAGTGATTGCGCTGGCGCGCAAGCAGCCGGGCGAATTGTCGTTCTCGTCTTCCGGCGTCTACGGCGCGTTGCACATGCCGATGGAAATGTTCATGCATGCCGCCAAATTGCAGATGCGCCATGTGCCGACGACCGGCGGCGGGCCGGCGCTGACCCAGTTGCTGGGTGGACATGTCACGCTGACTGCCGGCGGTCCGGCGGCGATCAGCGGGCATGTCAAAGCCGGCAAGCTGCGCACCATCGTCAGCTGGGGCGCCGAACGTCACCCGAATTATCCGGCGGTGCCGACGTTCAAGGAATCAGGTTATGACATCACTTATTACATCTGGGCGGGGCTGTTCGTGCCGCACAGCACGCCGGCGGCGGTGACCAAGGTGCTGCGCGATGCGGTGCGCAAGGGCGTTGACGACGCAGATTTCAAATCGCAGATGGCCAAACTCAATTCGCCAATCCAGTATCTGGATGCGCCGGAGTTTGCCAAGTACTGGGATGCCGATGCCAGGCGTCTGGCTGCCGTGGTACAGGTTGTCGGCAAGGTCAAATAGACCAGCAAGTCCGAAATGACTGGGCACAAAACAGGACTCCGCGGCATCAGAAGCGATCAGGCCTCCGGACTGATGCTGGCCGTGCTGGCCGTTTATGTCTGGTGGCTGAATCGGGAGTTCCCGGTGGGTACGCTGGCCGATCCTGGTCCCGGTTATGTGCCGCTGTTGCTCGCCATTGCGCTGGGCATCATCGGATTGCTGGTGGCGGTGTTTGGCGGACGTTCCATACCGCTGTTCAACATTCGCTGGCCGGAGGCAACCCGTGCAGTGATCATCCTCGTGGCCTGTTCGGTGGCGGCATTCGCACTGGAGCGCATCGGTTACCGTCTGAGCATCTTTGCGTTTCTGGTGTTTTTCATCGGCGTCATCGAACGCAAGAAGTTGCTGGCAGTGGTGCTGGTGTCAGGCGGATTCAGTCTGGCTTCGTACTACATCATCGGCGATCTGCTGCATGTGCCGCTGCCGGTCGGTCCCTGGGGATTCTGATGCTGGAAACCTTCAACAGCCTGATGCTGGGATTCTCGGTGGCATTCCAGCCGCAGGTGCTGCTCTACGCGTTCGCCGGCTGCATCATCGGCACGCTGGTCGGCATGATGCCCGGACTGGGGCCGCTCGCCGGCATCAGCCTGCTGCTGCCCGCCACCTTCGGCCTGAATCCGATCATCGCCATCGTGTTGCTGGCGGGGGTTTATTACGGCGCGATGTACGGCGGCTCAACGACATCGATCCTGATGCGCATACCCGGAGAAGCCGCATCGGTGATGACCTGCGTCGACGGTTATGCGATGACGCAGAACGGGCGTGCAGGACCGGCGCTGGCGATTGCCGCGATCGGTTCATTTTTTGCCGGCACGGTGGGCGTGATCGGCCTGATGCTGCTGGCGCCGACGCTGGCATCGTTCGCGCTGCGCTTCGGTCCGCCGGAATACACCGCGCTGCTGCTGATGGGGCTGTTTGTGCTGGCCTACATGAGCGGCGGTTCGATGACGAAAACGCTGGCGATGGCAGTGCTGGGGCTGCTGTTAGGCATGATCGGCATCGATGCGATGAGCGGCTATACGCGGTTCAGTTTCGGCATTATCGAACTGGGTGATGGCGTGGGCATCGTGCCGGTGGCAGTGGGCCTGTTCGGCGTGTCTGAAATCCTGCTGACCGCAGGACAGCAGGAGACGCCGCGGGTGCAGAATCCGACGCTGCGCCAGTTGATTCCATCGAAGGAGGAATTTCGCCTGTCGGCCGGCCCGATCATGCGCGGCAGCCTGCTCGGTTTCATGATCGGCATCATTCCCGGTTCGGCGCACATCATTTCATCGTTTGTGTCCTACGGCATCGAGCGTCGCATGTCGAAACATCCGGAGCGTTTCGGCAACGGTGCGATTGAAGGTGTGGCCGGACCGGAGTCGGCGAACAACGCCGCGGCAACCGGCGCCTTCGTGCCGATGCTGGCCCTGGGCATCCCCACCAGTCCGGTAACCGCGGTGATGATTGCCGCGATCATGATCCACGGCATTTCACCGGGTCCGATGCTGATCCAGGAGCAGCCGGACCTGTTCTGGGGATTTGTCGCCAGCATGTATGTCGGCAACGTGGTGCTGCTGATTCTTAATCTGCCGATGGTCGGCCTGTTCGTGAATCTGCTGCGCATCCCCTATGCCTACCTGTATCCGTGCATACTTGCGTTCTGCGTACTCGGCGTTTACTCGGTCAGCAATAGCATTGTCGATGTGTGGATCATGCTGGCGATGGGCGGCGTCGGTTATGTGCTGCGCAAGTTCGGCTTTGATCTCGCACCGGTGGCGCTGGGACTGGTGCTGGGGCCGATGCTGGAATTGTCGCTGCGTCAGTCACTGGCGATGAGCGGCGGCGACTATGGTATTTTCCTTCAGCGGCCGATTGCGGTGACCATGCTTGCGCTGGGCCTGTTGCTGCTGGCACTGGCGCTGAAGCCGATGATTTTCAAAAGCAAGGATTGGCGTTCCAAGGTTGGCCTTGAGGATCAGGTTGAGTAAGTAATTTTAAATAAGTAATTGATTTTAAAGGTTTTTTGTGTTTCATTCGGCAGCAGCCCAATTCCTCGCCACCGTGCTGCTGACAGCTTCCAGTGGCATGGCCATGGCGCTGGAGCCGATGCTGACCGGCGGGCCTTATGTGCCGACGCCGCAGCGTGTGGTCGATGAAATGCTCGGCATCGCGCGCGTCAACAGCCGCGATTTTGTGATCGACCTCGGTTCGGGCGACGGTCGCATCGTCATCACTGCCGCGCAGAAATTCGGCGCACGCGGCAAGGGTTACGATATCGATGGTGAACTGGTCGATCGCAGCAATGCGTCGGCGCGCAAACTCCAGCTCGAACAGCGCGTCGGTTTTGAACAGATGGATGTGCTGCTGGCGGACATCCGCGAAGCGACGGTGGTTACCCTTTACCTGCTGCCGGACATGATGCGCGCGCTGCGTTCAAAGCTGATCCGCGAATTGCGCCCCGGCACACGCATCGTCTCCCATGATTTTGATTTCGGCGACTGGAAGCCGGAGCGCAGCGTGAATATCGACCTCGACGAAAAATACGATGTTACCGGCAGTTGGACATCGACCATTTATTTGTGGACGGTGCCGTCCCGGCCTGGCCGGTGACGGCGACGCCTGCACCGGTGCCCGCCGGCGATCCGCACCGGCCTTCGTTTGGTTTTCTGATCGGTATATTGCTGGCGGGCCAGACCATCGGCACCATGGGCACGACGATGATTCCGGCGGTTGCGCCCAAGGTTGCCGAAACCTACGGCATTTCATCGGCGCTGGTCGGTTACCAGATCAGCCTGCTCGCGCTGGCGATGATCGTCGCGCTGGGCTTCGGCGCCCGCTTCAACCGGCGCTGGGGTTCGACCCGCATGCAGCAGATCGGCCTGTCGCTGGTGGCGACCGGCGGCCTGATCGCGGTGCTGCCGCATCTTGCATTTTTTTTCCTGGCATCGATTCCGCTGGGACTGGGATACGGCATGCTGACGCCGTCGGCCTCCAATCTGCTGATCCGTTTTACGCCGGAGTTGCGGCGTAACCTGATTTTTTCGTTGAAACAGACCGGCGTGCCGCTGGGCGGCATCGGTGCGGCGCTGATCACGCCGGCGGTGGCGATCGCTTTCGGCTGGCAGTGGGCGATTGCCGGCAATGCGCTTGTGCTGTACGCGCTGGTGCTGATCCTGCAGTACGCGCGGCCGCACTGGGACGATGATCGCGAGCCCGGCGCCGGCATCCGCGGCAATCCGTTCAGCAGCATCACCACCATCTGGCGGCATCCGGCACTGCGTTTGCTGTCGCTGTCCGGCGGTTTTTTTGTCGTCGTGCAATTCGGCATTACCACATTCACGGTCATCCTGTTCAACGAACAACTGGGCTGGAGCCTGATCGAGGCCGGTATCGTACTCACCGCATCGCAGGTCGGCGGTGTGGCGGGACGCATGTTCTGGGGGTGGATGGCCGATCGCATGGGTGATGCATTTTCCGCGTTGCAGT
>JAKFUJ010000010.1 GCA_021732805.1 Betaproteobacteria bacterium
AACTCGCGAATGAAGTGAATCGCAGCGGCAGCGTCGCTGATGGCGGTGTATTGAAATCGCTCGCGGGCTTACTTGGTTTGTTGCAGCGGGAGCCTGCTGCGTTTTTGCAGGCCGGGACTACGCAGGGGGATTGGACACCGGAGTTGATTGAGGCGGCGATTGCTGCCCGGGCTGCGGCGAAGAAATCCAAACAGTTTTCCGAGGCGGACCGGATTCGGGATGAATTGAAGGCGGCGGGAGTTGTGTTGGAGGATAGCGCTGCTGGGACTACCTGGCGGCGTAGCTGAAATTCGCCATTGAAACTCGGCATGCATGCCGATGGTTTTGTGCTCCCCTTGTGAGCCGCCGAGCAGCACAGTCAGGCCGGGGGTAGTCGGCGAGGACTGTCTGAGTCCTTGCCGAAGGCAAGGGCGAGTTCCGCAGCCGCCCGGCGTGGCGAGCAGCGCAGGGGAGTCCGAAGGACCGGCGAGCCAGGGTCGCCTTCTCTTTGGTTACTTTCTCTTGGCGAAGCAAGAGAAAGTGACTAGCCGCCGGGCTACCCCCGGCGAAGTTGTAGTTCTCGGCGGCTCACAAGGGGGTTAGTGGCGGCGATTGTTGATTTCTGATTGATGATTTTTTAATTATTTTAGTGAAGGAATTTTCTGTGACCCGCATTGCTTCAGTCAAAGCCCATGCCATTTCCGCCAAGCTCAAACATACCTTGTGGACCGCGCATGAGGAGTTGCACAGTTCGAGCGTGATCCTGGTGGAGATCAAGACTGATGATGGTCTGACGGGGATTGGCCAGATTCATGGTTCGCCGATGAAGGACATCTGCTCGTATGTTGAAAAATTCGGTGAAGTCATCAAGGGCATGAATGCCACGGAGCAGGTTGTGGTCTGGGAAAAAATGCTGTCGCTGACTTCGCCGCGGGCGACCGGCATGGGCGGGCGCGACGGGCTGCCGCAGCCGATGCCGCGTGGTGATCGTCCGCAGATCATGGCCGCCATCGGCGGCATTGACCTTGCCTTGTGGGACATCAAGGGCAAGGCGCTGGGTGTGCCGGTGTGGAAACTTTTGGGGGGCGAGGGCAAACCGCTGTTTACTTACGCCACGGGTGGATACTATGAACTAGACGCGCCGCTTTCGGTTTGTGCTGATGAGTTAGCGGGTTTCGTCAAGCGTGGTTATGAGGCGGTGAAGCTTAAAACTGCGGGCCTGTCGATCGAGAAGGAAGTGGAGCGCATTCGCCTGACGCGTTCAGCGATCGGCAAGGATGTGCGGCTGATGCTGGACATGAACGCAGCCTATGATCTGGAAGACTGCATCCGTTTTGCGCATGCGGTTGAACCGTACGACATCTATTGGCTGGAAGAGCCGCTGCACTGGTACCTGCAGCCTGCTGATTTTGTGGTGCTGGCGAGAAATACCGTGATCCCGCTGGCGCACGGTGAACGCGAGATGACGCGTTTCACCGCTCGTGATTTCATCACCAGTGGCGCGCTGGGTTTCATGCAGTTCGATGCGACGCGTTTTGCCGGTTTTACCGAGTCACTGCGCGTCAGTCATCTCGCCGAACAGCACGGTGTGCGCGTCGCACCGCATCTGGTGCCGGAAGTGCATTGCCACCTGGTGTCGGCATTCCCGCGCCTGGGTTTCGGTGTGGAATCGCATGGCAACGCCGACCGCGATCCGCTGTGGTTCGAAATGTTCACCGAGCGTGCGCAGGTCAAGGATGGCCGCGTGCACATGAACGATCTGCCCGGCTTTGGTTTCGAGATCGACTGGAAAGCGATTGAGAAACACCGGGTTTGAGTTCGCTCGCGGACTCAGTCTATATTATTGATTTTATTGGATAATTCCATGTCGCAGAAGCTGCCGCCATGGAATTCGACGGCGGCGCCGACAGCGGTTTTTTGCTCCAGCGCCGCGGCGTAATCTTCGGCGTTGTCCTCTGGCGCGTAGCCGATACGCGCCGCCTGCGGATTCTGCCAGCGACTGCGAGTGTTGTTTGAGACGCCGTACAGCACGAGATAGCGATAATCCGGCGCGTCTATGCAGCAGCGCACCAGATGCACCATGTCGCGCGGGCTGATCCAGGTCGACAGTTGCCGCGCATCTTCAGGCTGTTCGCGGAAGGAACCGATGCGCAGGCAGGCAACGCTGATGCCGTGTTTGTCGGCATACAACCGGCCCATGGCTTCACCATAGACTTTTGATACGCCGTAACGGCTGTCCGGACGCGGCGCTACATCAATGCCGATGCTGCGGCTGGCGCGGTGAAATCCCACTGCGTGGTTGGAACTGGCGAAGATCACCCGTTTCACTCCGCACTCGCGGGCAGCCTCAAACAGGTTGTAGGTGCCGATGATGTTGGCCTCGAGTATAGAGGGCCACGACGCTTCTTTCGGAATGCCGCCAAGATGAACAACGCAGTTGATTGCGGTCGTTGCGGTTTTGACGGCGGCGTAATCGCGCAGGTCGGCCGTATTCAATTCTTCTCCTGACTCGACGGGTTCCAAGTCGCGCACATCGCTTAGCCGCAGCAACGGATAATGTCCGCGCAGCCCTGCGCGCAGGGTCTTGCCGATGGCGCCGGCGGCGCCGGTGATCAAAATGTGTTTCATCCGGGAGTGGTTTTCAGGCGGTTTTGAAGTGGGAGGGTTGCACCTTCTGTCGCTTGGCGCCTTCGAGGTGTTCACGCAGCAGCGTTGCGGCCCGTTCACGCTCGCCGCGCTCAATGGCTTCAAGAATGTGCAGGTGCTCTGCGGCCTGGCGCGCTCGGGCTTCGGGATTGCCGGCGACAGCACGGTATTCCACCAGTTTGCGCAGCTGGTTGATGCGCCGGATGGTTTGCAGCATGAAGCGGTTGCCCGACCAGCGGGCGAGGGTTTCGTGAAACCGGGCGTTGATGTCGGCCCATTCCACAGGCGTCATCGCGCCATAACCGCCGTCGGCCATGAAAGCCTGCTGGCGTTTCAGCGCCTGTAATTCATCGGCGATGGCTGCGAATTTCTTGCCGAGCAGGCAGGCCGGTTCGATGACGCGGCGGATTTCAAAGTTTTCCTCGTACGCCTCCACCGAATCGATCAGCGGCAGGAAAGTCCAGCCATGACCGGCACGTCGCTCGATCCAGCCTTCCTGCTGAATGCGCGCCAGTGCCCTGCGAACGGCACTGCGGGTGGCGCCGAACTTGCGGATCAGACCGGCTTCGGTGACGGTAACGGGAAGACGGTGAGTGAGTTTGGCTTCAGCGATGCGCCGGTACAACGGGTCGTCTCCAGTGGGCGAAAGTTTTTTGGCTGATGCGCTCAGCTGCCGTGCGTTTTTTGCAAGGAAATAGCCACGGTCTTTTTTGTGATGAACGATGCCGATATTGGCAAGATGGGCCAGCGCTGCCTCGACAGGATTATGCGAAGTGCCGATTTCAAGAGCCAGCGCCATTTTCGGCAGATGGTAGCCTGCCGGGCGATCATCTCGCCGTGCAATGGCCACAATTTCCCGCGCCACACGCTGCTGCAGCGGCGTCAGGCGCCCGCTTGCGGCGGCGGAGCGGTAAAGGGAGCGAGGCATGGATAACAGGATTGCATATTATTCTGAAATTATGCAATACTGCCTGCGGACAAGATCGCCAAAAGCCGGTATTTTCCCGGGCAGGTGACGTCACTCATTAGCGCATTCTTCCCGGAGGACACCATGACAGCATCTGGCATTCGTTTGATCGTCTTCGCCGCCGCCGGCGTACTGGGCACAGTTCCCTGCTTGGCTTCTGCGCAGCAATACCCGGCCAAGCCGGTACGCGTCATCGTGCCGTTCGCCCCGGGCGGCGGCAGCGACCTGACGGCTCGCCAGTTTTCGAACAAGCTGACTGCGGCGCTGGGCCAGCAGTTCATCGTCGACAACCGTGGCGGCGCCGGCGGCATTATCGGCATGGAGGCGGTGGCCAAAGCGCCGCCTGACGGCTACACGATCATGATGATGTCAGGCAGTTTTTCTGCGAGCTCGGCGACGCACAAGCCGGCGTTTGATCCGATCAATTCCATTATCCCGGTTGCCGAATTCGGCATCACGCCGTTTGTGGTCACTGTACATCCGTCGCTGCCGTCAAAGAACTTGAAGGAACTGATTGCGCTGGCCAAAGCCAAACCCGATCAATTGCCCTATGCCTCCAGTGGTGTCGGCGGTTTGACCCATCTGTCGACCGAGCTGATGAACATGATGGCCAAGATCAAAATGATCCACATCCCCTACAAGAGCACCGGTGCGGCGATGACCGACTTGCTGTCGGGTCAGGCGCCGATCATTGTCGGCAGCCTGCTGCCCGTGGTGCCGCATTTCAAGACAGGAAAACTGCGTCCGCTGGCGGTGACTACCGCTGCGCGATGGGTTTCGTTGCCGGATGTGCCGACAGTAGCCGAAACATTGCCCGGTTATGAAGTCGAATTGTGGTTCGGCACGATGGCTCCCCGCGGTATGCCGCAAGCAGCGATCGATCGCTTGAATGCGGCGGTGAACAAAGCACTTGACGATCCGGAAATGAAAAAGAGCCTGGACAGCCAGGGCATGGTGCAGACCGGCGGTACACCGCAAAAATTCGGCGAGCGCATCCAGCGCGATTATCAGCGCTGGGTCAAGGTCGTCAAGGAAGCAAACATCAAAGCTGAATAACACGTGACAAACAACAAGGAATCATCATGAATCTGGTAGTCATGGCCGGCGACGACATCGGCCCCGAAATTGTCACCGCGGCGATGACGGTGATGAAGGCGGCGGACGCGGAATTTTCTCTGGGTCTGCGGTTCGCCGATATTGAAGTCGGCATGGCCAGCCATCGCAAAAACGGCACCACGCTGACCGATGCCGCGTTGCAGGCGGCCATGGACGCCGACGGCGTGATCGTCGGTCCCTGCGGCATGACCGAGTATCCGCCGCTGGCGGAAGGCGGACTCAACATCCCCGGTACCATTCGCAAGCGACTGGATCTTTATGCCAATCTGCGCCCGGCGCGCAGCCGTCCGGGCATGCCCGATGCACGGCGCGATCTCGATGTGCTGATCGTGCGCGAAAATACCGAGGGCTTTTATTCCGACCGCACGATGTACCAGGGCATCGGTGAATTCATGCCGACCGAAGACGTGGCGCTGTCGGTGCGCAAGATCACGCGTCAGGGTTCACGGCGCATCGCCAAAGTGGCGTTTGATTACGCCGCGCGTCGCAGCAAACGCATTACTGCCGTGGGCAAACGCCATGTACTGCAGATGACCGACGGATTGTTCATGGGCGAAGCATTCGACGAAGCCAGGGCGCATCCAGCGATTGCGCTGAAGGAAATGGATATGGATGCGATGGCCGCCGACATTTACAGTCGGCCGGAGCGCCATGACGTGATCCTGATCACCAACATGTTCGGCGACATCCTGTCGAATCTCGCGGTGGCATTGTCGGGTGGGCTGGGTCTTGCCGCGGCGATCAATGCCGGCGACAAACATGCCATTGCCAATGCCGGTCACGGCTCGGCGCCGGACATTGCCGGAAAAGGGATTGCAAATCCGAGTGGCATGATCCTGTCGGCGGGCATGCTGCTCGAATGGCTGGGCTTGCGCCACAACAAGCCGGCATTTCAGCAGGCGTATCTGGCGATTCAGGCGGCAGTGGACGCCGCGCTGGCGGATGCCAACGCGCGTACCGGTGATCTGGGCGGCAAGGGCAATACCCGATCGTTTGCGGATACCGTGGTGCGGCATCTGCGCAATCCCAAGTTGCAGGCGGTGGCCGCAGGTTAAACGGCAGCGTATGCAGGAAATAAAACCATAACGCATCAACGGAGGAGCATCATGAAATCAGTCGTCATCGGCATGGTCGCGCTGGCCGCGGCATTGAGTACCGGCGGGGCTGCAGCACAGGCCTATCCCACCAAGCCCATTCGTTTCCTGGTTGGTTTCCCGCCGGGAGGCGGCACCGACATCATGGCGCGCACCGTGGCCCTCAAACTTACGGAAAGCGTCGGGCAGCAGGTGATCGTCGATAACCGCCCCGGCGCCAACGCCAATCTGGCTGCCAGTATTGCATCCCGTGCGTCAGCTGACGGTTATACGGTATTAATGATTTCGCTGTCGCACGCCGTCAGCAAGCCGTTGTACAAAAAACTGGATTACGATCTGGTGCGGGACTTCACGCCGTTGATCCAGATTTCATCGGTACCGATGTTTATGGTCGTGCCGCCCTCGTCACCGGTGAAAACCGTCGCCGATCTGCTGGCGCTGGCGAAAACCAAACCGGTCAACTACGCATCGGCCGGCGACGGCAGCCCGGAACACATTGCCGCCGAACTTTTTAAGGGGCTGGCAAGGGTCGATATGACTCATGTGCCTTACAAGGGCGGTGGTCCCAGTGCTGTGGCATTGATCTCGGGTGAAATCCAGGTGGGGTTCAATACCTCCCCGGTGGCCGTGCCGCATATCAAATCCGGCAAGATGCGCGCGCTGGCAGTGACCAGCGCCAAACGCAATCCGGCATTGCCTGATGTGCCTTCAGTCGCCGAAGCCGGTGTCGCGGGTTACGATATGATTCTATGGTACGGTGCGGTGATGCCGGCCGGGACGCCGGCGGCTGCGGTAGGGCGGCTTAATTCCGATATCAATCAGTCGTTGAAATTGCCCGATGTGCAGCAGCGGCTTGCCGCCCTCGGCGCCGATGCCGCAGGTGGCAGCCCGGCTGATTTTGGCACTTACATCAAGTCCGAGATCGTGAAGTACACCAAGGTGGTGCGGGACGGTCGCCTACAGCAGCAATGATTCCCAGGCTAATACGCTGGCGCGACAACAGACGCGGATCGGGAACTTGCTCACGGCACCAAAGTTTTGAGTGTTTCAATCCACGCGCCGGCACTCGTGCCGGCGCGACCCGGCGCTGGTGCTCGGGCCGCTGCGGGTGGCTAAGTTTCAATCCACGCGCCGGCACTCGTGCCGGCGCGACCCCTCTGCCCGCGACACAATGGGTAAACCTCGCGGGTTTCAATCCACGCGCCGGCACTCGTGCCGGCGCGACAAGCGACGGCGGACCAGACTCCACTTTCTCAATGGTTTCAATCCACGCGCCGGCACTCGTGCCGGCGCGACCTTGGGAGTATGGAGCCAATACGAATTTATCCAAGTTTCAATCCACGCGCCGGCACTCGTGCCGGCGCGACATGATTCGCAGACGGCGTTCCCGCACCTCAGCACGTTTCAATCCACGCGCCGGCACTCGTGCCGGCGCGACGGTTCGGCACCCGATATGCAGTCACCAGATACGGGTTTCAATCCACGCGCCGGCACTCGTGCCGGCGCGACGCAACGCATGTGATTGGCCCGACTGAGGTTGGCGGTTTCAATCCACGCGCCGGCACTCGTGCCGGCGCGACGCGCGGCCCGCATCAACAGCAACAACTTCAGGCTGTTTCAATCCACGCGCCGGCACTCGTGCCGGCGCGACATGATTCGCAGACGGCGTTCCCGCACCTCAGCACGTTTCAATCCACGCGCCGGCACTCGTGCCGGCGCGACCACCAAAGGAACCCCGATGGAGGGGCAGGTCCGGGTTTCAATCCACGCGCCGGCACTCGTGCCGGCGCGACGACTATCGGGGCGGTATACCTGACCAAGCAGAACGTTTCAATCCACGCGCCGGCACTCGTGCCGGCGCGACCATGCCGCTGCAGCGCGTGAGCATACGGACAACCAGTTTCAATCCACGCGCCGGCACTCGTGCCGGCGCGACCGACATGGTGATGCTCCTCTGTAATTGCCCTCGCGTTTCAATCCACGCGCCGGCACTCGTGCCGGCGCGACCAGTCGATGCAGTGGACGACACCGGGATGGTCAGCGTTTCAATCCACGCGCCGGCACTCGTGCCGGCGCGACCAGTTATCCCAGACCAGGCGCATCGGAACGCTGAAGTTTCAATCCACGCGCCGGCACTCGTGCCGGCGCGACAAACTGACCGCTGCGCTGATCGCGCACCACAATGCGTTTCAATCCACGCGCCGGCACTCGTGCCGGCGCGACTGGGCGCCATCGATGAGGCGCGGGTGCATGTGGTGTTTCAATCCACGCGCCGGCACTCGTGCCGGCGCGACCCCGTTTTGTCAGTCACGACACCATCACCGGAACGGTTTCAATCCACGCGCCGGCACTCGTGCCGGCGCGACCGAGGGTGACGTCACGCGACGCGCCGGCCTGGCTGTTTCAATCCACGCGCCGGCACTCGTGCCGGCGCGACATCACAATCCACGTTGCCAGATCACCTTTCGACGGTTTCAATCCACGCGCCGGCACTCGTGCCGGCGCGACCC
>JAKFUJ010000328.1 GCA_021732805.1 Betaproteobacteria bacterium
CAATGCGGCAATGGGCGTGCTGGAGCAGGACATGTCGATAGGCCACGAAGTCGGCCTGCTGTTCCAGATCACCGCACCTGAGCAAAAACTGGCCAATGCGCTGGCCAAATCGCTGAGTCACATTGCCGTGCACTACCCGGTGCCGGAATGGACGGGGTTGATTACCTCGGTCGCCTTCCCCTACTCGCCTGCGGAAATCGACAAGGGCGCCAGCTACCGCTTCAACATGAACCATGTCGTCGAACCGGACAGTCCGCTGGAAATGTTCCGTATCGGCTACGAGAAGGTATAAGGGGTATAAGCCATGGCCAAACTCTGGCAGGTCACCAAACTGATTCGCAGCAAAAACTCGGGGCCGTTCGAACTGACCTTCGACGTCATTTTCAAGGAACGCGCGACTTATGAAAAAGTGCGCGATGCCCGGCTGATCAACGCCGAATGGTTCGGCAAGACCTACCGCATGAAGCCCGGACTGGTGGCAATCATCAACTACGACGCCGCGAACGCGATCAAGATCACCATCCCGCGCCCGGTGATTTCCGGCGATGTCGATGACGGCGATGTCTTCGGCGGCCAGCAGTACGGGCCGCTGGTCGATCTTGAGGTGCCCGCTTGAATTCGGGTAAATAAAAGCCCCCCTCACCCTGCCCTCTCCCCGTCAAGCGACGGGGAGAGGGCAGGGGTGAGGAGCAACCCCTAATTTCTGCACTTTCAAGGTTGCTTTACATTTGAACACCAGATTCCAAGCCTCAGGCCTGATCACGGTCCGCCTCGACGTTGCTGCCGCGCACGACGAGGAATTCAACGACTGGTACAACCTTGAGCATGTGCCGCAACTGACGGCCATGCCCGGATTCGTGCGCACCCGGCGCTATTTCTGCGAAAAAGCCGACATTCGCTACCTCGCCTGGTACGAAACCACGGACGAACATGCCGAAGCCGGCGAACATTTCCAGAACATCGTCGCCCATCCGACGCCGTGGTCGCTGCGCATGCGCAAACACTACGGTGACAAACGCGAACGCATGAATTTCAAACTGATGTGCGAAGTCGGCAATGTTCCCGCCCCCGATGCGCCGTGGATGTACATCGTGCATACCGACATCCCCGACCACATCGTCGACGAATACAACGCCTGGTACGACAAGGAGCATCTGCCGCGCTGCGCTGCCATTCCCGGCGTATTCCGGGCACGGCGCTACATGTCCACGGGCATCAAAGGCGGCGCCACGGATGGGCCGCGCTACCTGACCGCCTACGAACTGGCCGGCCCCGATGTCTGGGAAAGTCCGGCGGCACTGCAGGCGCGCAAGACGCCGTGGACCGAAAAAATGCGTTCGCTGTTCAGCAATACGCGGCGGGCCTTGTACCGGTTGATCTCACCTGCAGTGGAACATGACGATGCCGTGCGCTTGACGCAGGTACGACAGCGCTGATGATGAATACACCCTGACACCCGTCGCAGATGACTCGACACGACCTCAAGTCCCGGTAAATCGCGGCGCCCGGTGTTCCGCGAAAGCGGCGAGACCTTCAACGTAATCCGCCGAACACAGCAACTCCTTCAGACTCTCCCGTTCAAGACGCAGCCCATCCTCGATGGGCACTTCAAGCCCTTGATATACAAGGGTTTTTATTTTCCGCAGACCCAGTGGCGAACGTGCCGCCAGCGAGCGCGCCATATCCATGGCAAACGCATCCAGTTCGGCGGCTGGCGCCGCCCTGTTGGCGAGACCGATGGCTGCGGCCCTGCTGCCCGAGACCGGTTCGCCGGTCATCATCATCTCCAGCGCGCGTGCAGCACCAATCAGCCGCGGCAAACGCTGCGTGCCTCCGGCACCCGGCATCACGCCTATCCGCGATTCGGTGAGGCCGATCTGCGCATCCTCTGCTATCAGGCGCAGGTCGCAGGCCAGCGCGATCTCGCAGCCGCCGCCTAGCGCTGCGCCGTTGATCACGGCTATAGTCGGCATTGGCGCCCTGGCAAGCGCATCGACAAAACGATTGATCGCAACGTTGTGCGCGGCGCGCCGTTCGGCACTCATCTCGCGTCGCTCCTTGAGGTCGGCGCCGGCACAGAACCCCCTCCCTGCCCCGCGCACCATCAGCACCCGCGCTTTGGCCGCGATCACCTGTTGCAGCGCTGCGCTGAGCTTCAGCGTCATGTCGAAGCCCAGGGCATTCATGCGCTGAGGCCGGTTCATCGTCAGTTGCGCGATACCGCCTTCAGACAATTCGAGCAGCACTTCGTCACTGGTCATTCCAGCGCCCTCAAATCACACCTTCCTTCCTGTAGGCTGCAAGCTCTTCCGCGGAATGGCCCAGCCATTTTCCAAACACGGCATCGTTGCTGGCGCTGATCGCCTGGCTCGGCTCCAGCGGACGCCGCTCCGTTCCCTCGAATGCAAGCGGTGAATGCGGAAGCACCACACGGCCGAGTTCGGGATGATCGATCCATTGCAGACTGCCGCGCGCATGCATGTTTTCGTCCTGCATGACCTCATGCAGATCTCTGACCGCCGCACAGGGCACCGCCGCGGCTATCATGCGCTGCGCCACTGCGTTTTTGGTCTGCGTCCTGGTCCAGCCCTCAATCAGTTCATCCACGGCCTCAGTATTGGTAACGCGCGAGGATCGTGTCAGGAATCGCGGATCTTCCTTGAGGTCGCCGCGTCCCATGACATCCAGTATGGAACGAAAATGATGGTCACCCGGTGCATTGAGCACCACATATCCGTCCTTCGTCGCGTAAACGTTGTAGGGCGAGATGCCGAGTCCGGCATGGCGGTTGCCGGTGCGCTCCGGTGCATCGGCGCCGCGCGCATGCATCATGCCGAGATTGGACGCGAGCGATGAATAAATCGAGTCCTGCATCGACACCTCCACCACCCGGCCCTTGCCGGTGCGCTCGCGCTCGTAGAGCGCAGTCATGATTGCCGCGTAGAGATGGGTGCCGGCGCTGAAATCACACAGGGCCACACCCGACTTGACCGGCGGTTGATCGGGAAAACCGGTCGAGTTGATGATGCCGCACATCGCCTGCATGACCAGATCCATCGCGGGATAGTCGCGATAAGGCCCGGATTTGCCATAGCCCGAACTGGATCCGTAGATCAGCCGCGGATTGACTTTGTGGAGTTCGGCGGGACCGATGCCCAGGCGATCGGTGACGCCGGGCGCAAAGTTCTCCACCAGGATATCGGCGCGTGCCGCCAGCTCCTTCAGCAGCCCGCGTCCTTTTTCGGTCTTGAGATTGAGCGTGACCGACTTCTTGTTGGAATTGAGCATGGCAAAGGCAAAGGCGGCGCCGCCCATGTCGCCGCGGCTGCGCAGATGTTCGCCGCCTGGCGGCTCGACCTTGATGACTTCTGCCCCGGCCATCGCCATCAGGAAGGCGGCGTAAGGTCCGTTATAGACATGCGACAGGTCAATGACAGTGATGCCGGAGAGGGGATATTGCGGCTGCGTCGCCGCATGCGGTGTATTCATGCGTGCTCCAGTAATGAAACAACGGAATCCGGAAGGGTGATGCCGGCTGCCCGCGCACGCCCCAGCACCCGTAATGCGCCGCGGTGATGCGGACGGTCGAGCATGCGCCCATCCATGGCCACGACTCCCGCGCCGTCGCTGGCGGCAAAAGCCGACACCACGCGGATGGCATGAGCGACATCCGCGGCAGACGGCGTGAACGCGGCATGAATCGGTTCGATCTGATCCGGATGGATGGCCGCCTTGGCGGAAAAACCGTCGCGCAGACCCAGTGCCGCCTCGGTCTGCAATCCGGCGTGATCACGAAAATCGGTGTAAACCGAATCGACCGGGACGACACCGGCTGCTGCTGCGCCGATCAGGCACAGTGCGCGTGCCAGTTGATAAGGTACGGTGTAGGCGCCGCTGGCATCGCGGTTGGCCAGCGCCCCCAGATCGGCGGCAAGATCCTCTCCTCCCCACATCATCCCGCACAGACGCGGCGATACCGGCTGAGAGTAGCTTCCCAGACCAAACAGCGACAGCGCGGTCTCGGTCACAATCGGCAGGATGCGGATTGAGCCGGGTGCGATACCGGCAGCGGCCTCCACCACATCCAGCCGCCGGGCCAGTTCTGCAACGTCGGCGCCGCTGCGGCATTTCGGCAGCACAATACCGCAGGGGCGCGCTGCGCCCACGGCATCGAGATCGGATTGAATCCCGCCGCTGTCGAGGGCGTTGACGCGCACAAACAGCCGCTTCGGCGTATCGGCGTTCTCCAGTGTCCTGCGACAAAGGTCACGCGCCGCCGCCTTGCGCGCCGGCGCCACCGCATCTTCCAGATCAAGGATCAGTGCATCAGCGGCACAGGCCAGCCCTTTGCCGATCTTGCGTGCGTCGTCTCCGGGGACAAACAGCAGCGAGCGCATGCCTAGAACGTGTCCATGCCGAGGAAGCCGTTGACCGGAAAATCGCCCATGATTTTCTTGCCGACCAGCTCCTTCAGCGTTTCCGTGGTGCCGCCGCCGAGACTGCCGTAGCGCGCACCGCGATAAAAGCGCGATACCGGGAACTCGTCGGTGAAGCCATATCCGCCGTGAACCTGGATTGCCTCGCTGGTCACGCGCAGCGACATTTCATTCACGGTGATCTTCGCAATCGCCGCCATGTAGGGATCCGGAAACGGATTGGCTGTCGCACAGGCGCGATACAGAATGGACCGGCTGGCCTCGATGTCGCGGTACATCTCCGCGAGCTTGTGGCGTATCGCCTGGAATTCGCCGATCGGCCGCTGGAATGCGCTGCGATCACGCGCGTACTTGACCGCCTCCTCAAACGCACCCTCGGCCAGACCCAGCGAAATGCTCGGGTTAAGGCAGCGCTGGGTATTGAAGGCGGTCAGCAATTTGCGGAAACCGTCTTCACGGATGATCAGGTTTTCCAGCGGCAGTTCGCAGTTCTCGAAGCGGATTTCCGCCAGATTCTCGCCACCCATCGTGTGATATCGCGCCGTACACTCGAAGCCCGGCGTACCGCGCTCGATCATCACGCAGCCGATGCCTTCCCGCCCCGGCGTCTTGTTGACGCGGCTGAACACGATGAAGGCATGCGCCTCGTCGACCCGGCTGATCAGCGTCTTCACGCCATTCATCACCAGCTTGTCGCCCTTGATCTCGGTATTGGTGCGGTAGTTCGCCACATCGGTGCCGGCATGCGGTTCGGTCATGCAGATGGCGAGTATGGTTTCGCCGGTGCACACACCGGGCAGCAGGCGCTTCTTGATGTTTTCCGGCGCGAAATTGTCGATGATCTTGGTTTGAACGCCGACCTCGCCCATCACCGCCATTGCGGTGACATAGCACACCTTTGAGATCTCCTCCAGCACCAGCGCCGTGTCGAGCACCGGCAGACCCAGTCCGCCGTATTCCTCGGGCACCGCCATGCCGAGCACGCCGATGCCGGCGAGATCCTTGATGTTTTCCCATGGAAATGAACCGTCCATGTATTTCAGGGCACGCGGCTTGAATTTTTCCTGGGTGATCTCGCGCACGGTGGCGACGATGCTGCGCTGTTCATCGGTTAACCGGAAATTGATCGACACTCTGTTCTCCTCGTTGAATGATGCAG
The DNA here is from genome assembly GCA_021732805.1 of Betaproteobacteria bacterium. Classification (GTDB taxonomy): domain Bacteria; phylum Pseudomonadota; class Gammaproteobacteria; order Burkholderiales; family SG8-41. The sequence continues at coordinate 5,596 of JAKFUJ010000328.1, forward strand.
GGGTTGCCGGGCCGGGAATATCTTCAAGCGAGATTCCGTCCCGGACTCTCGACGATGCTGGTGAAATTCTGAAGCAGGTGCTGATAACGGCTGCGCACCAGGTTCTCCAGACCCATCACATGTTTCTCCATTTCCATCGCTGCCGAAGGCGCGTCCCGCCGACGGCAGGCGTCGAGCACCCGCTGATGCGCACTGACGATGTGCGCCTGGTTGCCCACTGAAAAACGTACGCCATGCTGCTGGCCGCTGGCAAGAATACCGATCGCGGACCAAAACACTTCAAGCACGTGGTTGCCGCTGGCCCGTGCAATGATGCTGTGAAAAACGCGGTTCTCCTCATGAAATGCCTCCTGCTCGACCTGTGCGTCCAGCCGTTTCATGCGGGCAATCGAGGCTTCAAGTTCATCGAAGTCCTGCTTCTTGCCGTTCAATGCGGCTTCGGCCGCCAGCGCCGGCTCGATCAACTCGCGGGCCTTGAGCACGGTGATGAACGGAACTTCGTGCATGCGCAGAAACACTGAAAAGCCGTAAGCCAGCGTATCAATGCTGGGCTGGCGTACGATGATGCCGCCGCCGGGTCCCGGCCTTCTTTCGATGACACCCTGCGCTTCAAGGATCTTCAGGCTTTCGCGCAATGTGGGGCGACTGACATTGAACTGCGCGAGCAATTCCGTTTCGGTCGCGAAACTGCTGCCGGGCGCGAGATGCGCAGCGAGGATGCGATCCAGTATGCGATGCGCGACATGCTCGGCCTTGCTCCGGTGCATCATGACCTGCTCCGGCACAGTCGCAGCTGCGGATGTCGTTCGCTGGCGTGTCGATTTTGTAGCGCTCATATATAAGCCATTGATTTTATTGAATTTTATTGATTTCTGCGAGTATGGTTTCACGAAACGCCGGGTGTGCCAGCGCCGCCAGGCGCCGGCCGCGCTCCCGCAACGACTGCCCGCGCAGATCCGCCACGCCGTATTCAGTGACAACCAGATCGACATCGGCGCGCGAAGTCGTCACCGGGCGGCCGCCAAGCGCAGCCACAATACGGGAGTGTTTGCCATCCGCTGTGGTCGATGGCAACGCCAGGATCGAACGGCCACCGGGTGAACATTGAGCACCGCGCACGAAATCCGCCTGACCGCCGACCGCGCCCAGATAGCGGCCACCGGCAACCTCGGAATTGGCCTGTCCGGTCGCATCGATTTCGATCGCCGAGTTGATGCTGTGCAAAGCCTGTATGCCGCTCATGACATGGCCATTGTGCGTGTAATCCGCCGAACGCATGTCCAGCACCGGGTTATTGTCGGCGAAAGACTTCAGACGCATGCCGCCAAACAATCCCCCGGTCACCATGCGACCCGCATCCACCCCCTTGCGGCTGTTGGTAATGACACCGCGCTCGACCAGATCAACCACTGCATCCGGAATGACGCCGCTGTGTACACCAAGATCGCGGTGCCCTGCCAATGAACGGCAGACCGCCACCGGCAACGTGCCGATACCCAGTTGTATCGTCGCACCGTCGGGTATGCACGACGCGACATGACGCGCAACCTGCATCTCGACCTCATCCGGTTCCGGGTCAGGCAGCAGAATCTCGTCGGCATCGGCATCGACCAGCAGATCGATGTCGGCTTCGGCAATCAGCGCATCCTGCGCGGTCATCGGCAACCGCTCATCAATCTCGGCAACAACGCAGCGTGCCGCCGCCACCATTGCCTGCGTGAAATCGCAGATCACTCCGACCGTGAAAAATCCCCTGCGCTGATGCGGGCGCACGCGCAGCAGCACCACATCCACGGGGATCACGCGCGCGCGTATCAGGCCCGGAACCGCAGAAACATGCGCCGGGATGACATCGAGCATGCCGCCGGCGGTCAACCGGCGGTTGGTCCCTGCGCCGTTCAAGCCGGTGAACGTGAAACGGTCGGCGTGTTCCGGCGTAAAGGTATCGCCGCAGCTCATGCCCAGAAAAAGCCTTACTGCTGGCCAGCGCATGCTGCGATCGGCGAGTCGCTGCGTCAGTCCTCTCGGCTCGCCGGTGCCCTGCGGCCAGGTGACGACGTCGCCTTCGCGCAGCACGCTGCCGAAATCAAAGCCGGAGCTGGGCACGCGTTTCAGCATTGGGCAGGCAGCCCGCAGATGCGGGCCGCGACGATGGTGGCGATAGACATGTCTTATCCTAGCGATCCGCCCCAGAACAGTCAAATCATCTAAATGATTTGACGATCAACCATGGCTCGCCTACACTGCGGCGAAAATCCCCACAAACTGCATACCCTCAGGAGGAGATCGCATCATGGCTTGCCATCGCCGGATTCATGCAATCAGCGTTGCGCTGATTGCAATCACCTGCAGTGCCGCCACAGTCCCGGCCGCGGCCGCAGAACCTGCTTCGAAATTTCCGGCGCGCCCGGTCCGCCTGATCGTGCCCTTCCCGCCCGGCGGCAGCAATGACATCCTCGGGCGTGTCATCGCCCAGAAAATGGGCGAGAAACTCGGACAGACCACGATCGTCGACAACAGCCCCGGCGCGGACGGCATCATCGGCACTGAAATCGTGACGCGTTCAACACCGGACGGCCACACCATACTCATCGTATCGACCTCCTATACGATGAATCCGGCAATACACAAACTGCCATACGACCCCATCAAGTCACTGGCGCCGGTATCGATGATTGCGCAAGGCCCCAATGTC